>JAUHWJ010000513.1 GCA_030424705.1 Alphaproteobacteria bacterium
GACCAGGGGCTCAGGCTCTTCACCTCCACGATCCGGCGCACGGCGCCGGACGCGCAGGACCAGAAGCTGAATTCCCATTCCAAGCTCAACTGCATCCAGGCCTGCATCCAGGCGGCGAAGGCGGGGGCGGACGAGGCGCTGATGCTCGATCCTTCGGGGGCCGTCGCCACCTGCAACTCCACCCATTTCTTCATCGTGCGGGAGGGCGAGGTCTGGACCTCGACCGGCATGTACTGCCTCGGCGGGATCACGCGGCGGGCGGTGATGGAATGCGCGCGGGCGGCGGGGATCGCGGTGCATGAGAAGGCGTTCTCGCTCCATGACGTCTATACGGCGGAGGAGGCCTTCGTGACGGGGACCTTCGCGGGGCTGACGCCGGTGAGGGAGGTGGACGGGCGCGTTCTCGGACCCGCGCTGGAAGGGCCGCCCGCCGTTCCGGGGCCGATGGTCGCGCGGCTGCGCCAGCTCTATGCGGCGCATCAGGCGGCGCATGCGGAGGGGCGCGATGGGTGAGCCGGTCCGCATCGCCATGTGGTCCGGGCCGCGGAACCTCTCCACGGCGATGATGCGCAGCTTCGGCGGGCGGGGCGATTGCGCGGTGCTCGACGAGCCGTTCTACGCCGCCTACCTGCATCATTCGGGCGTCGAGCATCCGATGAAGGCGGAGGTGCTGCGCGCCCAGCCTGTCGACCCGCTGGAGGTGGAGCGGACCGTGCTCGGCCCGGTTCCGGGGGGCCGGCCGCTCTGGCATCAGAAGCACATGCCGCACCACATGCTGCCGGGCTTCCCGCGCGGCTGGTTCGCCGCCTGCCGGCATTTCATCCTGATCCGCGCGCCGGAGCGGGTGGCGGCGAGCTTCGACGCCGGGCGGCCCGACCCGAGCGTGGAGGACCTCGGCGCGCCGCAGATGGACGGGGTGATCGCGGACATCGTCGCCATGACGGGGCGGGAGCCGCCGGTGGTGGAGGCGGAGGACATCCGGGCGAACCCGGAGGGGATGCTCCGCGCGCTCTGCGCCGCGCTGGAGATCCCTTGGGAGGCCGGGATGCTGCGATGGGAGGCGGGGCGGCGGGAGACGGACGGGGTCTGGGCCCCGCACTGGTACCGGGCGGTCGAAGCCTCCACCGGCTTCGCGCCGCCGCCGCGCGAGGAGCCCGCGCTCCGGCCCGCGCTCAGGGCCGTGGTGGAGGCGGCGCGGCCTTCCTTCGAGCGGCTGAGGGCGCGGAAACTGGGGCCTCTCGCCCCGGCCTGAAGGGGCCTCCGAGGCCGATTTCCGTGGAAATCGGCCTCGGAACATTGATTTTGCTCAATAAAAGTCGTGATCGGATTGTTTCAGCCGAAAAATGGGCCGCTCGAGGGCGCCTCTAGGCCGGCGCGAAGGTGCGCTCGATATCGTCCAGCACATCCTCGATCAGGCCTTCGCGGGCGAGCGGGCCGGTGAAGTGCAGCCGCCATCCCTCCCGCGTCTTTTCCCGCCGGATCACGAGGCCCTTGCGGGGGCGCAGCACGATCCGGGGCCGGCCTTCGCCCTTCGGCGCGGTTTCCGGCTCGCCCGTGCGCTCGGCCTCTGCGATCAAGGGTTCGAGAAGCGCCCATTGCGCCTCGAAGGCCCGGGAGTCGGATTCCTCCAGCGCGACCTGCATCGCCTCCCCGTAACGCTCCCGCTCGGCGGCGGCGGCGATGCGGAGGCATTGCCGCTCCGTCAGCCGCGTCGGCTCCGCGATCAGACCGTCCAGAAGCTCGACGGCGCGGGCCACGGCGCGGATGCGGCAGCGCTTTACAGGTGAAGCGGCGGCGTAGAGCGCCGCGACCGCGGCCTCGGTGTTGGGGAACCAGCCGCGCTCCGCCGCGGCGACGGCGATGCGGGCCTTTTCCCAGGGCGAAATGTCCCGCCGAACATCGTTCTCTTCCACCATGCCGGCGAGGATCGCCTCGTCGGAGACGGGGTCGCGGATGAGGGCGGGGATACGGTCCCATGTCGCGGCGCCGCTCCGCGCCTTCAGGAGGCGGAACGCCTCCAGCCGCCGGAAGCCGGAGACGAGGCCGTAGCGGCAGGGCGGGCGGGGCGTGACGAGCGGGAAGAGCTCCACTGGCATTCTGAGGCCGGAGGCGAGGATCGAGTTCACGAGCTCCTCCATCCCCGGCGCATCCTTTCCGATGCGGTCGCGGAGGAGGAGGCTGTCCGCCTCGATCTCTTCGAGCGGGACGAGGATCACGGCTTCCTCGCGGGGCGGGGCGGCGACTTGCATGGGCACTCCGGGGGCGGGTTTCGGTGGGGCGCGACCATCCGCGATGCGGGTTAGGATCGGGTGAGACGGGCGCGCGCAGGGCGTTGCGCCCCCTCCCTCTCCCGCAGGCGGGAGAGGGGCCGAGAGGTTCGGGCGTTTGTACGGGCGGCGGCTGGGTCCTGGCGGGGCGGAGCGGGGACAACCGGAGAGGAGAGATCGCTTTGTATGATATGTAATGTATATCGGACGGTGAGGAGGAACGGCGTTCAGTCGGCGCCGCGCGAAGGGAGCGCTTCCGGGGTCGGCGCGCCGACCTGACCCAGCGCGCGGGTCAGCTCCAGCTTCAGGATATCCAAGGCGCGCTCTGCGCCCGCGGCGCCTCCGGCGCCGACCCCATAGGCGAGCGCCCGCCCGGCGAGGACGAAATCCGCACCGAGCGCCCGCGCCTTCAGAACGTCGGAGCCGCACCGCACGCCGCTGT
>JAUHWJ010000514.1 GCA_030424705.1 Alphaproteobacteria bacterium
CGACCAGCCCGGGCCGCGGCCTCCCTCCCGCCAGGGAGGCCGCATCGCAACGTCTCAAATCGCACAACCGCCCGAGCCCCTGACGCCATAAACCGCTGAGACCAACCGCTCCGAAGCGCCCTCCCGAGCGAGGCCGCGCCCCTCCCCGCCCCGCTCGCGCCGGGGCCCGCCCGGAAAGGCGCGCCGCCCCCGCCCCGCGCTTCCCCACTCCCTTCAGGGAGGGGGGAAAGGGGGGAGGGGCGCCATCCGGGAAGCGGCGCCCCGGCCGAAACGCCGCCGCCCGGAACGCAAACGCTTCCGCACCCCCACGGCCTTGTGCATGGTGAGCGGGCGCCGCACGGTCCGGGCGCGGAGGGTCGGTCGGTTCCATGAACGAGGCGGAAAAAGCCTATCAGGCCGCGCAGAAGGAAATCGCTCGCGTCGCGGCGGAGGGTGATGGCCGCTTAAGTCTTGGCGGCGTGTCATTCCGGGCGCTGGAGCGACTCCCTCCCGACGTGGCAACCCTTACCGATCTACAAGTACTCAACCTAAACCACACTAAGGTCATCGACCTTGCACCGCTTGTGGCGTTGCCAGGCTTGCGGGAACTCGAACTACACAACACTCCGGTGCGAGATGTTTCCCCTCTGGCTACGCTTACAGACCTGAAGCACCTCGTCTGCAACGTCACGCGCATTGACGACATTTCGCCACTTGTTTCGCTGAGACATTTGACGTCGCTTAGCCTCAACAATACGAGGATCAGCGATCTCAGACCTCTGGCGTCGCTAAATGATCTCCAGCACCTACTTCTGAACCGGACACGAGTGAGCGATCTGGCTCCACTTGAGTCACTGACCAGTCTGCGAATGATCTGGCTTGATGGAACGAGAATTGTTGATTTAGCGCCGCTGTCGAAATTGGTGAACTTACACACCCTTCGAATACGCAAGACGAAAATCAGCGAGCTCTCACCTCTATCCGACCTCCGAGAACTGAAGACACTTTACCTTTCGCACACGAAAGCTAGCGATTTGCGCCCACTCGTTGAACTTAGGAAACTAGGAACAATAGCAAAAGGTGTTCCCGGCCCTACCGGCCTATGGTTTTCATCCACCCCCGCCACGGAGCGGGACGCCCGCCTCGCGGAGCTTTCGCAGATCGAAAACGCTGGCGAGCGCGCCCGGGAAACGCTCGCCTACCTTCAAACCCTCCCGCCCTGGCCGGAACCCTACACTCCCAAGGCCACGCCGGACGGGAGCCCGCCGCAGCCCATCGGAACCATGCCCGTTCCGCCGGAGCAGGACCCGGCCCTGCCGCTGGTCTGGTCGGAGCAGGGCTTCACCTTCGCCGCCCGTAGCGTCGCCAGCGACCCGGTGACGGAGGCGGCGCTCGCCGAACTCCGCGACCTGCTGGAGGAGCTTCGCCGGAAGGGCAACCGGCATGACGATCTTTATCGCCTCGCCGGAACATTGCTGGAGCGGAGCGCGGGCGCGGTGGCGGACCTCAACATGGTCGCCCTCCATCTCTCCTACCAAAGGCTCCGCCGCCTCCACGCGAACCGGGAGGCGCGGGAGGAGCCCTTCGACGCCGAAACCGTAACGACGCTTGAGGCGGTCCTGAACACCGTCCCCGCCGTCACCCTCGCCGATGAAGGCGTCCGCACTCTGATAGAACGGCAGGAGGCCGACCGCGCCGAACGCCTCTCCGCGGCGGAGGCTGAAGCCGCGATGCGCATGCTGGAGGCCGTGGAAAAGTCGGAGGCAGTTTTCGCCCCCGTTGTGCAGGAGACGGCGGGCGAGGCGCGCAAACCGGGATATGACGACCGCCTCTCGGGGACGGTGCGCAGCCTGCCCCGCAACGCGGTAATCGCCCCTCTCGCCTTCATCGCCTCATCGGCCGCCGCCGGCGCCATTGGCGGCCCGGTCGGGAACTACGTCTATGACAAGAGCCCTGAAATCCGCGCCTATGCCGCGACCATGGGCGATGAAGCTTACGGCTGGGCGCAAAACGTCCTTACGACATTCCGCGCCAAATACGAGTCGACGGGCGCTCCACCCGCCTCCGCCCCCCGGCCCGTCCCCACCATGATCGAGACGGGCGTCGCCAGCCCCATTGCGCAGGGGCAGGCGATGATGAGGACGGCGACGGCGGCGACGAGCGCGGGGCCGAGCGCCGGTGCGGGGGCGAAGGCGAGCCAGAGCGCGAAGGTCAGCGCGGCGAGCGCCATGACGGCGGGGACAAACCACATCGTCACCCGGTCCACCATCGCCTGTATCGGCAGCTTGCCGCCCTGCGCCGCCTCCACCATCGCGGCGATGCGCGCCAGCGTCGTATCGGCGCCGATGGCGGAGACGCGGAAGGCGAAGGCGCCGGCGCCGTTCACCGCGCCGCCCGTCACTCTCGCCCCTTCGCCCTTCTCGACCGGGACGGGCTCGCCCGTCAGCATCGATTCGTCGATGAAGCTTCCGCCCTCCACGATCTCCCCGTCCGCCGGGATGCGCTCCCCGGGCCGGACCTCGACGATGTCGCCGCGGCGGAGGGCGGAGAGCGGAATCTCCCGCGCCTTCGCGCCGCGGCGAACGCGCGCGGTTTCGGGCCGGAGGGCGAAGAGCCGCCGGATCGCCTCCGAGGCCCGGCCCTTCGCGCGCGCCTCCATCCAGCGCCCGGCGAGGATGAGGGTGACGATCAGCGCCGCAGGTTCGAAATAGACATAGCGGGAGCCT
>JAUHWJ010000515.1 GCA_030424705.1 Alphaproteobacteria bacterium
GGTGGACGCGAAGCCCATCGCGGCGACGATGACGCGCACCGTCTCCGCCTCCGGCATGGACTGGGGCGTGCTGGCGGCGGCGGGGGTGCTGACGATCATCCCCGGCGCGCTCGTGATCTATTTCGTTCGCAACTACATCGCCAAGGGCTTCGCCCTTGGCCGCGTGTGAGGAGAGGGCCATGAACGAGGCGTCATCCGCCCGCCCTGTCCGCTGGGGCGCGATCTATGCCGGCGCAGGCTTGGCGCTCGCGGCGATCCTCGGCGCGATCCTGCTGGCCGCGCCGCGGAAGGACGGGGCGATCGACTGGTTTGCGCCGATGATCCCGGGGGGCTGGATGGCGTGGACCCTGCCGGTCGCGCTCTTCTTCTACGTGATCGGCGCGCTTCTCGTCCTTTTCACCATCCTCGCGATCCGCTTTCCGGAGACGCCGCGCGTCGGCGTGCTCCGGATCGAGACGACGCGGGGCGACCGGCTCTTCATCTCTCTGCTCGGGACGGGGTTCATCTGCCTCGCCTGGCTCTTCTTTGCGGGCGCCCCCCTCTGGGGCGGGCTCGCGCTCGGTCTCGTCTGGGCCGCGGCGGTGTTCCGCTGGGTCTAGGGAGGAATGCAAACAAGGACTGCTCTTCAAAGGGAGGAAACCTGATGAGACTGCACAAGACGTCAACAGCGATGGCGCTGGCGCTCCTTGCGCTCGGCTCCGCGCCCGCCTGGGCGGACATGGAGGCGGCGAGGGCGTTCCTCGACGCGGAGATCGGCGATCTCTCCACGCTCGACCGCGCGGCGCAGGAAGCGGAGATGCAGTGGTTCATCGACGCCGCCAAGCCCTTCGCGGGCATGGACATCCGCGTCGTCTCGGAAACGATCACGACGCACGAATACGAGGCGAAGGTCCTCGCCCCCGCCTTCACCGCGATCACAGGCATCAAGGTGACGCATGACCTGATCGGCGAGGGCGACGTCGTCGAGAAGCTGCAGACCCAGATGCAGACGGGCGAGAACATCTACGACGCCTACATCAACGACTCGGACCTGATCGGCACCCACTGGCGCTATCAGCAGGTGCGCATCCTCTCCGACTGGATGGAGGGCGAGGGCAAGGCTGTCACCAACCCGAACCTCGACGTGGCGGACTTCATCGGCACGAGCTTCACCACCGCGCCGGACGGCAAGCTCTACCAGCTGCCGACGCAGCAGTTCGCGAACCTCTACTGGTTCCGCTACGACTGGTTCAACCACCCGAAATCGCAGGAAGATTTCAAGGCGAAGTACGGCTATGACCTCGGCGTGCCGCTGAACTGGTCCGCCTACGAGGACATCGCCGAATTCTTCACCGGGCGGGACATGTCCTATGCCGGCGGCCCCTCCGAGGGCGTTTTCGGCAACATGGACTACGGCAAGAAGGACCCGTCGCTCGGCTGGCGCTACACCGACGCGTGGATGTCCATGGCCGGCATGGGCGATGTCGGCGAGCCGAACGGCCTGCCGGTGGACGAATGGGGCATCCGGGTGGACGAGAACAGCCGCCCGGTCGGCTCCTGCGTCGCCCGCGGCGGCGCAACCAACGACGCCGCGGCGGTCTACGCCGTCACGAAGGCCATCGACTGGCTGCAGCGCTTCACGCCGCCCGAGGCGCAAGGCATGACCTTCGGCGAGGCCGGCCCGGTTCCCGCACAGGGCAACATCGCGCAGCAGATGTTCTGGTACACCGCCTTCACCGCCGACATGGTGAAGGAAGGCCTGCCGGTGATGAACGAGGACGGCACGCCGAAATGGCGCATGGCCCCCTCCCCGCACGGCGCATACTGGGTCGACGGGATGAAGGTCGGCTATCAGGACGCCGGCTCCTGGACGCTGATGAAGTCCACCCCGGTGGACCGGGCGCAGGCCGCCTGGCTCTATGCCCAGTTCGTCGTCTCGAAGACGGTGGACGTGAAGAAGTCCCACACGGGGCTCACCTTCATCCGTGAATCCACCATTCAGCACGACAGCTTCACGGAGCGGGCGCCGCGGCTCGGCGGCCTGGTCGAGTTCTACCGCTCCCCGGCGCGGGTCCAGTGGTCCCCGACGGGCACGAACGTGCCGGATTATCCGAAGCTGGCGCAGCTCTGGTGGCAGAACATCGGCGACGCGATGTCCGGCGCGAAGACCCCGCAGGAGGCGCTGGACGCCCTCTGCGCGGAGCAGGAGCGCGTGCTGGAGCGGCTGGAGCGGGCCGGCGTGCAGGGCGATATCGGGCCGAAGATGAACGAGCCGCAGGACGCTCAGGTCTGGCTCGACGCGCCGGGCGCCCCTGTCGCGAAGCTCGCGAACGAGAAGCCGGCGGGGGAGACCATCTCCTATGACGAGCTGATCAAGTCCTGGCAGTGAGCCTTCACTGACGACTAAGGGCGGGGCCTTCCGAGGCCCCGCCCGATTGCATTTCGGCGCGGCCGGCGCTGTGAGGACCAATCTCGTGACATTCTCCATCCTTCAGCCGCCCCGAATCCTTTTCGGCCGGGGCGAGGCCGCGAAGGCGCCGGCCCTCGCCCTCGGCTTCGGAAAGCGCGGCGCCGTCGTCCACGGGCGGGACGCGTCGCGCGCGGCATGGCTGCTCGACGCGCTGGCCAAGGCCGGGGCGGAGACGCTCGCCCTCCCCTGCCCCGCCGAGCCGACACTGGCGATGCTGGAGGCCGCGCTCGTCCCCCTCCGCGCCTTCCGGCCG
>JAUHWJ010000010.1 GCA_030424705.1 Alphaproteobacteria bacterium
ACGGCTCGTACGGAAGAAATCGTCTGAATGGAGATGACGCCAAAAAATCCCGGGATCTTGTTCGACGTGTTCATTTGCCCCGGATGCCTTCCGGAAACCAAAGGCGCGTGGTTCTGATACGCGTATTCGGCGCGAACACGGCGTCGTCGGTTTCGTCATTCACGCAGATCGTGGGGCTGCGGCTGTTCGCCAGCGCCCGCACCCCGTCGAGATACCCTTCGCCGCTTCAAGAGGTGACGAAGGCGCATCGCTGGGACGCTACGGTCCGGGCGTTCACGCGCAGCGCGCCGAAATCGTATCGCGGACCGCCCTGCTAAGCGGGCGGCGACGCCGACGGAACGTCGGGAGGCCGCCGCAAGCGCGCCTTCAGGACCGGATCGCCGCAACGATACGAGAGCCGCGCGCCCGCGGAAGCCGCTGCGGTCGCGAGCGCCGGCGACGAACGGGAGACCGGCCCGACCAAATGGACCGTCCAGTATCCCGCTCCAGGGGCGAACCGGCCGGCGCGCAGGGAAGGCGACGCCGGCTCGCTCGCCCTCTCGCGAAGCGGGCCGGAAGGCCCCGTCGCGTGAACGAAGGGAGCAGCCACCCTTCGCGCGCTACACGCGCGAACCCCGACGGATCCGCCCTTTCGTCCAACGCGAGGGTCATTCCGTCCTGCCGACCGGACAGGGCCGCACGACGCAACGCGCCTGTCATGCACATCAATTATTTATCAAGGAACGACATGAATTTGGCGGTGAGGCCGATTATTCTGTCATTTAGATGTATAGATATACCGGTAACTATTGCACCGCCACTCGATTCGTGAAGCGACTTATTATTAATAAAGTTCATTTCGCTCGCAGCAATAATGACCGAGCCTACAGGCTTTCTGAAAGAGAAATTCTGCTGAATGTCGTTCATCAGCAGCACTTGAAGAAGCGACACGATTTCCCCAGAGGCAGCGTCCAGTCCAACCCACGATCCTGGTCAATATGACGGGCCCGAGCGAAAAGGCCGAGCGCGTGAGTGCGGTGGATTGAACCGCCCGGGCCCGGGCCGGCTAGCGCGGGGCGGGACCGGCGCGCGAAACAGCCGGGCCGCCGGCCGGCGGCGCCTGGCGGCGGCCTGTCAGGTCCTTTCCCGGTCCCGGCGCCGGCGTGGCGTTTCGCTCCGGCACCGGGACCGATACGACGCCCCCGCCGCCCCCCGTTCCGGGAAGGCCAGGCCGCGCCAGCTCGGGCGCGGCGAGCGGCCGGTGGTCGCGCTGGAGCGTCCGCTGCTGCGCGAGACCGCCGAGCTGCAGGTTCTGCCACGGCACGAACCGGTCTTCCGGCAGCTTCGCCCGCTCCCGGAAGGCGGCGATCGGCTGGTATGTGCCGGAATAGTTGCTCCACCAGGCGACGCGGCCCCGCTCGAACCGGACGGTCCCCGCATAGACGACGGGCGCGCCCGCCGCGAGGTCGGCATGAGCGAGACCCGCCGAGATCAGGAGCCGGGAGCGGTTCGGGGCCCCGCCCTGCACGCGCACGAAGTTGTAGGCGCCGTCCGGCGCCGCGCCGCGCCGATCGCCTCCTCCGGCGAGGCCGAACTCGCCGCTGCGCCGCGCCTCGACCTCGAAACCGGCAGGCGCGGCCCTGCCGGGCCGCCAGTTTTGCGCGAGACTGTTCATCGTGGCCTTCATATACTAGCCTAAAGGTTGAGCATACGCGCGATGACGGCGCCAGCCAATCGCCTTGGCGGGGCGCCACCGGGGAGGGACGATGCCTTTGCTGATGGTGACCGGCGGCGCGATGGCATGCAGTTTCGGGGCGGCGCCCAGCACGTTCTCCGCGACAGGCGCCGCCGCGACACAGGGCGACGGGCCGGCGGCGGGAACGATCATGGACAATGCGCCCATGGCCAACATCCCGCCCTTCGGCATGTGCTCCAGCCTCGGCAACCCGACGGTGGCGGCGGCGACGGCGGCGGCGCTGGGCGCGCTCACGCCACAGCCCTGCATTCCCGCGACGGCTGCGCCGTGGACGCCGGGCTCGGCGACGATCACGATCGGCGGCGTCCCGGCCTTACATGACGGATGCACGCTGACCTGCTCCTATGGCGGGGTCATCACCGTCAGCTTCGCGGGCCAGCCGACCGTTTCGATCTCATAGCCAGGCGGAAACTGGAGTTTTGAATTAAGATAACGCTACTATCGGTTGATTTATTTAATTTAATGTGGATTACTCCGGTTTCGCGTCAGCGTCGTATCGCAGGCCTGCGCACAACCATGAGGTCGATTCGGGCTGAAACGGAGAGGGTGGGTGGAGATGTCGGTCCCTGAAGGCGTCGCGACGCGATGGGTGGTGGTCGGCCTCGCCGGAACGGTTGTCACCTCCATCCTTTTCGGCGCCGTCCTGACGCTCCTTGTCGTCGGATCACCCGAGGGGCGGGCCGAGCCGGAAGGCGCTGTCGCCAAGGCGGCGGGGCCGGATGCGGGCGCGCCGCCTGCAGCGGAGATCGCCGCGGCGGAGCCTGAGGCGGACCCTGAAGCAAGGGCAGCGACGGACAATGCGGCGCCGTCGCGGCCAGCCCCTGCGGCCGAGGCCCCGCCCGCGGCGGCGGCGCCTGCGCCCGCCGCGCCCCGCATCGCGGAACCGGAACCGGCGCCGGTGGCCTCCCTCCCTCCGCCACCAGCGGTCGAGCCGCCGTCGCCTTCAGCTCCCGACCGCGCCGCGGCCGCGCCGGCGGAAGCGGAGCCCGGGAGCGTGGCGGCCGCCGCAGATTCGGCCCCCGGTGGCGCCGCCGTCCCGACGGCCGCCGCGCCGGCGCCCGCGCCGCGGCCTGCTCCGCCCGCCACCCGCGTCGCCGCGCTCGCGGCGGCGACGGAGCCGGGCGGCTACGCCTTGCAGGTCGGCGCGTTCCGTGAAGCCGGGAATGCGTCGGATTTCGCGGCAGAACTGGCCTCCGCCGGCTTCGCGCCCGAACTCGCCGCCCGCGGACCCTGGTCCATCGTCACGGTCGGCCCCTATCGCAGCGCCGCGGAAGCGTCGGAGGCCTCCGGCGCGATCCGGCGCGCCTTCGGCGTCTCTCCCATCCTCCGCTCGCTGGAGGCGCGATGATGCGCACCGCCCTCGCGCTCGCGCTCGGCTTCGCCTGCTCCGGATGCGCGGCGATCTGCGGCCTCGACGCGCGCGGCTCGGTCGAGATCGTCGCCGACCCGTTCGCCAACGACCAATCCGCCATCGCGGTCGACGTCGTCGCGGTAAGGGGCGACGCGATGGCGGCGAAGCTCGCGGACCTCTCCGCCGGCCAGTATTTCGTCGCCCGGGAGCAGATCCGGCGCGATTCCTCGGGCAGCATCGCGATTTCGGGCTGGGAGATCGCGCCCGGTCAGAGTGTCGGCCCGGAATCGGTCTCCTTCGAATGCGGGGTGGACGCCGTCTTCGTCTTCGCAAGCTACCGCACGCCCGGAGTTCATCGCATGAGGCTTCCCGATCTCGACGACGTGCGCATCCTTCTCGGGCCTGACGGTTTCGAGGTGTCGCAATGAGCGCGGATCATGTGCGGAGGCGCGCCGACGACGCGGACGTGAGCGCCGCCGCCGTGCCGGACGCCGTCCAGTGGTCGGAGGGCATGCTGCTCGCCCCGCAGCATTTCCAGCAGGATGCGAAACGCGACGAGATGGCGGCGAGTTATCGCCTCCGGGCGACACGGCCCTATGCCTGGGGCGTACGGGACATCGCCTTCGATCTCGATGCGGCGGCGGAAGGCTTGGTCAGGCTGAGCAGGCTCGACGCCTTGATGCCGGACGGGCTGATCGTCGCCTTCCGGGATGACGCGGATGGCGAGGAGGCGCTGGAAATCGGCCTGAACGAGGGGGAGACCGCCGAGATCAAGGGAGACGTCTGGATCCATGTCGGCGTCGCGGCGCATTCCGGCGAAGTGGCGGGCTCCGGCGCGCTCCGGCGGTTCGTTTCCCTCGAAGGCGCGCCGGAGAAGGACGAGAACGACGAGGCGCTGGAGGAGACGGTCGCCCGCCTGAGGCCGCGGCTTCGCCTCTTCGCCTCGGCCTCGCCCCGCCTGAAACTGCCGAACATCCACTCGATCCCGATCGCCCATGTCAGGCGAGAGGGAACGGCGGTGCGGATGCTGGACTACGCTCCACCCTGCCTTAAGGTCCGCGCCGGAACCCTTCTGCACGAGGCCGCCTCAGGCGTCGTCAGCGTCGTCCGTCAGGCGATAGATGCGATCACGGGGTCACAGCGCTCCCCCGAGGCGGCGGGCCTCTATCTGAGCGCGGATCCGCTCGACGGCGCGCGGGTTCTGATGCCGCCATTGCCGCGGCTCGCGGCGCTGATCGACAGCGACGAGGCGCCGCCCTTCGAGCTCTATCTCTCGCTCTGCGACATGCTCGGGGCCGCAGCGACTCTCGACCACGACCTCGCGCCGCCCACGGCGCGGCCCTATGATCACCGCGGCGCGCTGGCCTGTTTCCGCGAAATCGCCGGGCGGATCGAAGAGGCCGTAGGTCGGCTCGGCCCGCGCCATGACTTACTCAAGCTGGAGCGCGAGGGCGCGGGCCTTTTCCGCCTGCCGCGCGACGAGGAGACGCCAGGTGCGCCGTTCTTCCTCGTGCTCTTCCCCGCCGCCGGGCAGAGCGTGGAGGCGACCGCGGCCTGGTTCCTCGCCGCCGGGGTCGCGGACGAAGCCCGGATGGAGGATGTGCTCCTCAGCCGGGTCCTCGGCGCCGGGCGCCGCGCCGTCGACTGGCGCGAGCGCGCGCTCATCGCCGTGCCGCGCGGCGCGGTCGCCTTCGAGATCGGGGCCGGGAAGGACCAGAGCGGACGCGAGGCCCTCGCGCCGCGCGGGCGCGCAGATCCGGAGGGCGCGCTCCGCCCGCGGCTCGAGATCCGGCATCCGGACGGCGCCGACGTTCCGGGCGAGCCCGGCCTCGTCTGCCTCGCACGGGAGCGGACGCGCGAATGATCCCGGGCCCGGACATCACGCGCGACGGGCGCGACGGGCTCCGGGCCTTCCAGGCCGTCGCCGCGGCGCTCGAAACGGTGGAGCGGGCGGCGCGGGCCGGCGGCGCGCCCGCCGCCCCGAGGGAGGCGGCTGAGACCGTCTTCGCCGCGATCCGCCGGGTCCTGATCGACCACGGCGCCCCCGCCGCCTTCGACGGAAGGTCAGGCGATGGCGACCCGGCCTATGTCCTCGCCTGCTACGCCGACGAGGCGCTGCTGCACCATATCGACTGGAACGGGCGGGACGTTTGGTCCGAGACCCTGTTCGAGCGGACGCTTTTCGGTTCGCGCGTCGCCGGCGACAGGATCTTCGCGATGGCGGAGAGCGCGGCGACGGGCGCGAAGGCGGTGCGGGACGATCTTCTCGCCGTCCTCTTTCTCGCCCTCTCATGCGGCTTTCGGGGCAAGTATCGGGGCAGTGACGACAGGGGCGCGATCCGGGCGCTCGCGCAGAAGCTTTATGAGCGGATGATGGAGCGCCCGCCGCCGCAGGCGCTTTCGTTCCGGGAGCATCTCGGCGCGGCCTATGGCGAACCCTTCGAGGAGCCGCGCCGGGCGGGCGCGCCGGACTGGCGGCGCTGGACCTGGGCTCCGGTCGCGGCGGCGATTGTCTGGCTCGCTCTGTCGCAGGGCCTCTGGTCCTGGAGAAACCACGAGGTAAGCAAGACCTCCGATTCGATCCTCGACATCGCGGCGGAGATGACGGCGCCGGCGGCGGGGGAAAGGCGGTGAGCGGGCTGGAGGGCAATCTCGGCTGGATCGCTCTGGCCCTGCTTGTGCTCCTCGCGTTCTGGGTCTTGCTGACCTGGTTCTTCGCCCGGCGCGCGCTCGCCGCGCCGGGCGAGGGCGAAAGCCCCGGAAGCGCAGCCGCGCCGGAGCGGAGCCCGGCGGAAGTCCGCCGCAGCTCTTCCGGCCTCGCGCGGGAGATCCGCGCGCGCATCGCCGGCTTTGTCGGCGCCCGGGGGGCGAAGCGGGAGGAGCCGATGCTGGCGATCCTCGTCGGCACCGAGGGCGCGGGGGCGGACGCGCTGGCCGAAGCCGCCGGCTGGCGCGCGCCGACCCGGCTCTCCGCCCCGGCGCGTCCGCCGACCGACAGGGGCGAGTTCGCGCTGCATATGACGCCTGACGGGGCCATCGCCAATTTCCACGACGGGCTCTTCGCCCTGAAGGACTGGCGGAAGACCTGGCGCGCGGCGCTGGAGGGCCTGCGCGCGGAGCGGCCGGACGCGCCGCTGGACGCGCTGGTGATCGCGGTCCGCGCCGGGGTGCTGAGCTCGCTGGAGGCGGACGCGCCCGAAAGGCTCGAGGCGCTCGGCCGCGTCTTCGAGGAGCTGTTCGAGGATGTGCTGGCGGTGACCGGGCTGACCGTCCCTGTCTATTTCGTCGCCACCCATGCCGACGCGGATCGCGGCCTCGCCGCTCTTGCGGAGATCGTCGGCCGCGACGAGGAGGCGCGCGGCGCGCTGCTCGGCTGGTCCGCGCCGAACGAGGCCGGGCCGGGCTGTGACCCGAAAGCGGTCGAGGAGGCGGCGAAGAAGACGGTCGAGGCGCTTGACGCCGCGGTTCTCTCGCATTTCGGGGCGAGCGCGGGCCGCGGCGGCGACCCTCTCGCCGCCCTAAGGCTCGTCGGCGCCTCGGCGGCGGCGCGCGCGCTCGCGGCGCCGCTCCGGCGGCTCCTCGCCTCCGCCTTCCGCAGTTCGAGCTTCGCGGAGCCGATGATCCTGCGCGGCATCTACCTGACGGGCCAGGCGAAGGACGAACGCGGCGCGCTCTTCGCGCATGACGTCTTCGCGCGGAAGGCGCTGCGCGAGAAGGGGCTCGCGAGGCCGGGCCAGGGCGGGCGCACGAGCGCTGCGATCTGGGTTCGGAACTGCAAGCGCGTGACCGCCGGCGTCGCGCTTGTCGGCGTCGCGGCGCTCATCTGGCTCGGCCAGTCGCTGTTCGAGCAGAGGCCGCTCGGCGAGCTGCTGGGCCAGATTGAGACCGCAGCCACGGATCACAGACGGTTGGCGCTCTCGGGCGAGGCGCCGTCGCAGGACGATCTCCTTGCAGAGACAAAGAAGCTCTACGACAGAATGTCGGAATTCCGGTTCGACACGATCAATACGGCGTTCGCGCCGACATCCTATCTCCACGGTCTTGAAGATCGCTCGGAGCGCGCCATCGCCTTCGGCTTCGGCGACATCATCCTCCGCGCGATCCGCAGGGGCCTTGAGCAGCGCTTCGACGAGGCGCAGCGCGCGGGCGAGGAGGCGCTGGAAATGGCCTCGCCCGAAGCGTCGCAGAAATGCGTCTCGAACCTGGAAGACTCCGTGAGCAGCACAGACCCGGCGGCGCCGGCCAAGGTCTCCCCTCAAGCGTTTCGGAACTATGCCTCGAGCCTCTCGGAGGTTATGGATCAGGTGCGGAAGCTGGAGGCGCTCTCAGAAAAGCGATCGCCGGAAAGCCTGATCGCCCTCTCCCGATACGCGATCAAGGTGGAGCCGCCGCCCGGCTTCAGCCAGGATTATGGGGTCTATATCCGCGCGCTCTCCCATCCGGAGGCGCAACCGCGCCCCTTTGACAGGGACCGGCGTTGCCACGCGGTGCAGCTGACGGCCAAGGCCTATGCGGAGCGGGCATATGCCGGCTCGCCTCTCTTTCGCGCCGTCAGCGAGATCAACCAGACTTCGAGATCGCTCGCCGCGGGCGAGGTCTCCACCGAGGCGCTGGACCGGCTGCTCGATCACATCATCCTCGCCGACAAGCTTCTCAAGACCGACGAGTCGAACCGAGCCAGCAAGACGAACTGGGTCTACCGCCGGCTGGACCGCGCGGGCGCCGAGCCGTCGCATGCGCCCGTCGTCGAAGCGCTGCGGTTGATCGAAGGCCTCGGGATATTGCCGCCGAAAGAGATCGACGCGCTGTGGCTGACCGCCCAAGACGCGCATCAGCGAGCCGAGCGGAACCTGCTGGAGATGGTCGGCTTCGACGGGCGCGCCATTCTCGTCGAAGAAGCGCAGGGTCGGGCCGCGCTTGCGCCCGAATATCTCGCGCTGATCGCGCCTCTGCGGAGGCTGCTGACGGCGGCGCGCCTGGACGATGGCGCGCCGGCGGACGACAGGAGCCTCGCCGAAGGACGCTTCTCCTGGTCGCCCGCCCCGCTCGAAGAGGCCGCCGGCCATATCGAATGGCTGCGTTCGGAATTCCCGGCGGCGGCGGCCGCGCTGCCGGGGGAGCTGCGCGCCGCGCTCCTCGTCGCGCTGGAGCGCCGGATTTCGGCGAAGGTTCTCGGGCTTCTCGCGCGGGCGCGGTCGCCGCTCGGCCCGCCCGGCTTCGGCGTGGACCCGGCGCGGACCGAGGCGCGGGGCTTCGCCGAGACCGCGCCGCTGCTCGTCGCGATCCGCGACGGCGCCGCGCTCTCCCGGCTCGACGCCGTGACGGACCGGCTGGAGGCCGTCGTCGGGCCGCAGGCGCGGCGCATCCTCGACGATGCGGACCGCGCGCTGGCGCAGGCCGACATCTACGGGCTCTACTACCCGCAGGTCGCCGCCTGGAACGGCGCGCCGAATTCGGCCGCGCGGCTCTTCGGCGTCTCCGGCGCCGCGGCGCTGATCGGCGTGACGCGGGACTGGCGCGCCTTCGTCGAGCTTCTCTCCGCCGAACGCGCCTCCGCGGCGATCGACTATCTGGCGCGGGTCGGCTCGGGCGACCCGGCGGAATCCGGCCCCGTCGCGCGCTGGAGCGAAATCCGCTCGACGCTGGCGGACTACGCCCTGCGCTCGCCGGTCAACGCGCTTTCGACGCTGGAGCGCTTCTTGCTGGCCGATCTCGACGGTCTGACCGGCGAGACCTGCGAGGAGACGCTGCTCGCCGCGCAGCCGGGCGGCGGCTATTTCGGCGAGCGGATGGAGGAGATGATCTACACGCTCCGCAACCGCTGCGCCGAACTCGGATTCGAAAGCGCCACGGAGACGGCCGATGTCGTGGCGGAGGCGTTCACGCAGGCGCTGGCCGGGCGCTTCCCCTTCATCGGCGTCGGCGGCGCGGCCCCGCTCGACGATCCTCGGCGGGCGCAGAACTTCGTCGACCCGGAGGCGGTGCGGCGGTTCTTCGCCGCGTTCGGCCCGCAGATCGAGGCCATCGCCGCCTCGCCCGCCGCCCGGCCGGACATCGCGGAGCTCGATCAGGCGCGCAGGTTCTTCGCCGCCTCCGGCGCGGACGTCTCTACCGGCGGGCTCGCCTATGCGGTAGAGATCGACTTCAACGCCAACCGCCGCGTCTCCCGCGGGGCGGAGCAGATCATCGAATGGACGCTGGAGATCGCGGATCGTCGCCTCAGCTCTTTCGAGCCGCCGCGGCCTTTGATCTGGCGGCAGGGCGATCCCGTCCGGCTCTCCATGCGCTGGGCGCGCAACGCGCCGCAGAAGCCCGCCTCCCCCGCCCGATCTGACGCGCAGATCGAGGACAGGACCATAACGCTGTCCTATGACGGCCCCTGGAGCCTCGTGGCGCTGATCGCCGCGAACGCGATGTCGGAGCCGGAGCAGCGGGGCCTGCCGGACCGGCTCGCCAATGCGCTGCGTGTGGTCGTTCCGCTTGAACCCAATCCCGAGGCGGTAGCCTCTGCTGAGCCGGCCTCGCTGACCGCTCCGCCGCGGGAGACGAGCGCGGTGCTGCATCTCCGGATCGGGCTTCGGGCGCTAGACGCTGCGGGCTCGGCGCCGGTCGGCCCCAACCTCACCCTGCCGGTCTTCCCGGCGCAGGCGCTCTACCCGTGAGCGTTCAAGGCGTCTTCGACGGGCTGCTCGCGCCGATCTCCGCCGCGGCGCCGGCGGGCGGGTCGCTCCGCTTCTCGCCGGTCATCGACGCGATCAAGGAGGCGCGCCGGGCGGAGGACGCCACCCTGCCCCGCGGCGTCTGGGTCCGCGACCTGAAGACGGCCGACCACCGGCTCGCCGTCCGCCTCTGCCGGGAGGCGCTGACCGACCGGTCGAAGGACCTCCTCGTGGCCGCCTGGCTCGTCGAGACCGCAGCGCGCACGGAGGGCCTCTCCCGCGCGGCGGAGGGGCTCGGCTTTCTCGCCGACCTCTGCGCGGCGTTCTGGGAGACGATGCATCCGGAGCATGACGGCACGGAGGACTCCCCGCGCTTTCGCCCGATCATCTGGCTGGACGGGGCGCTGGAAATTCTCCTGCGCGTCACGCCGCTGACGGTGCGCCGCACCGCGGAGGGCGAGACGCCGCTCAGCTGGTCGGACTACGCCGCGGCGCGGCAGCGCGACATCGCGCTGCGCGGGGCGAAGGAGAAGAAGGGGAAAACGGCCGACCGGCTGACGGCGGAGATCTTCCTCGATTGCCTCGCGCGGACGCCGGACGCCGAGCTCACGCGCATGATCGCGGAGATGCGGGCGCTCCGGGCGGCGGCGGACGGGCTGGAGGCGCGCCTCGCGGCCCTCGCGGGCCCCGCCGCGCCCCTCCTCGGCAAGCTCGCCTCCGCGCTGCGGGATGTCGACCAGCTTCTCGAGCCGCTGGCGGCGGCGCGGACGGAGGCGCAGGCGGAACAGGCGGCGCTCGAGGCCGCAGAGGCCGTGAAGCCGGACGTCTTCGCCTTCGAGCCCACGCCGGAACGCCCCGCCGTCTTGACCCTGACCGACCGGAGATCGGCCTACGCCGCGCTGGAGGAGGTCGTCCGCGTCCTCCGCGCCGTCGAGCCCCACAGCCCTGCGATCCACCTTCTCGCCCGCGCGCTCCGCTGGCGCGACCTTGGCCTCGCGGAAATCCTCTCCGAGATCACGCGTGACGGCTACGACCCGGAGAACCTCGAATGGCTGTTGCAGTCATCGGAGCCGGACCGGGCAAGAATGCACAACAAAGACTAGACGAACAAATTTTGGATTCGCCTCATAGGCGATTCGGCTGTAGCGTAACGTCAATTCCGCCGTCTATCTCAAGTACCCGCGTCGGAAAATCGAAACGAAAGGTTAACTCGCGATGTCCGAAAGCATCCAGCACAAGATCTCCCGCGTGAGACCGCCGCGCGTTCAGATCACCTACGATGTCGAGATTGGCGACGCGATCCAGAAGAAGGAGCTTCCCTTCGTCATCGGCGTGATCGCCGACCTCTCGAAGCAGCGGGGCGTGACCGAGCCGGACGAGGCGGCGATCGCGGCGGAGGCCGAGGCGCAGCTCCAGGAGCTGATGAAGGACGCGAAACCTTTCGCCAATCTTCCCTATTCCAGCGCGAAGCTCCGGGCGAAGATGCAGGACCTCCGCGCCGACAAGATGGAGCCGGAGGAGCTGGAAAAGGCGAAGGCGACCGCGAAGGATCTGATCGTCGAGGCGCTGCGGCGCCGCGCCGGAAAGCTGGATCCGCTCGCGGAGCGCGGTTTCGTGGAGATCGACCGGGACAATTTCAACAAGGTGCTCGCCGAGGCGGCGCCGCGGGTGAAGTTCACCGTTCCGAACGTGATGCAGACGCCGGGCGAGGGCGACGCCCCCGCCGGCGACCTCGCCGTCGACCTCACCTTCACGGATTTCGACGAATTCGAGCCGATGAAGCTGATCGAGAAGGTGCCCGAGCTGAAGGACCTCCTGACGGCCCGGAACAACCTTCGCGACTTCCTGCTCAAGCTCGACGGCAACGCGAAGCTGAACGAGACGCTCACCGAGGCGATGAAGGACGAGGCCAAGGAACTCAAGCAGGTGCTCGAAGACATCAAGGCGAAGAAGCCGGCCGCCGAACCCGCGGCCGAAGGGAAGAAATAGCCTCGGGCGCGACGCGCGCCGGCGAAACATCGACAAGGACAGATCGACATGGCCGAGACCGAAGGAACAGCCGAAGAAGCGGGCGAGTCCAGCAAGAGCCTGCTGGACCGGATCATCGCGGACGGGCGGATCGCCCGGGACGACAGCCCGCCTGAGCGCCAGCAATACGCCCGCGACCTCGTTGAGGAGTTCGTCTCCAAGGTCGTCGCCAAGACGCCTCCGCCGAACAGGAGCCTCGTCGAATACATCACCGCGGCCATCGCCGACATCGACGAGCGTATCGAGCGGCAGCTGAACGAGATCCTGCACAAGCCGGAGTTCCAGGAGGCCGAGGCGACCTGGCGGGGCCTCCGCTATCTCGTCTTCAAGGCGGAGACGGGCCTGCGGCTCAAGATCCGCGTGCTCAACGTCTCGCAGAAGGAGCTGACGGACGATCTCGACAAGGCGATCGAGTTCGACCAGAGCGCGCTCTTCAAGAAGGTCTACGAGGAGGAATACGGCACCTTCGGCGGCGCGCCCTATTCGATGCTGGTGGGCGACATCTCCTTCGGCCGTTCGACGGAGGATTTCGTCCTGCTGGAGAAGATGGCGGAAGTCGCCGCCGCCGCCCACGCGCCCTTCGTCGCGGCCGCCGCGCCCGAGCTCTTCGACATGAAGAGCCACCGCGAACTGCCGCTTCCGCGCGACCTCTCGAAGATCTTCGAGAGCGCGGAGCTCATCAAGTGGCGGTCCTTCCGCAAGAGCGAGGACAGCCGCTATGTCGCGCTCGCGCTGCCGCGGGTGCTGATGCGGCTGCCCTACGGCCCGGACAACGGGATGCAGAAGGTGGAGGGCATCGCCTTCCGCGAGGAAGTCTCGAACCCGAACACGCTGGAGACGCATTCGAAATTCCTCTGGGGCAACCCCGCCTTCGTGCTGGCCGAGCGGATCGCGATGGCCTTCTCGCTGCATGGCTGGACGGCTGCGATCCGCGGCGTCGAGGGCGGCGGGAAAGTGGCGGGGCTGCCGACGCACACGTTCAAGACAATGAACGGCGACGCGGCCCTGAAGTGCCCGACCGAGACCCCGATCACCGACCGGCGCGAGAAGGAGCTGGACGAACTCGGCTTCATCACCCTCATGCACTGCAAGAACACGGATTACGCCGCGTTCTTCGGCGGGCGGACGACGAACGAGCCGATCACCTACAACACCAACCAGGCGAACGCGAACGCCCGGCTCTCCGCGATGCTGCCCTACATGCTGAATGCGTCCCGCTTCGCGCATTACGTGAAGGTCATCATGCGGGACAAGATCGGCTCCTTCATGACGGAGGACAATGTCCGGGATTACCTGACGACCTGGATCTCCGACTATGTCCTCGGCAAGGACGACGCCGGCCAGTCGATCAAGGCGAAGTATCCGCTCCGGGAGGCGCGGGTGGACGTTCGCCCGATCCCCGGCAGGCCGGGCGCCTATTCGGCCGTCCTGTTCCTCCGGCCGCATTTCCAGCTCGAGGAGCTTTCCACCTCGATCCGACTGGTCGCCGAGCTTCCGGCTCCGGCGGCCTGACGCGCAAGAACACCAAAAAGGGGGTGAGCCATGGCCGCCAACATGTTCCTGAAGATCACAGGACCGGACATCAAGGGCGAGTCGACCGACGAGAACCACAAGGAGGAGATCCAGGTCCTCTCCTGGAGCCACGCCTTCAACCAGCCGACATCCGCCACGCGAAGCTCGGCGGGCTCCGGCACGGTGGAGCAGGCCAACCACAGCGACTTCTCCTTCACGAAGTACACTGACAGCGCGACGGACGACCTGCTGAAGACCTGCTGGCAGGGCAACCAGATCGAGAAGTGCACGCTGACCTGCTACCGGGCG
>JAUHWJ010000516.1 GCA_030424705.1 Alphaproteobacteria bacterium
ACGTTCCACATCCCGATGCTTCCGATCAGCACGATCTCCGGCCGGACCGCCGCGATGGCGTCCAGCGCCGTCTTGTTGGAACGGGCGCAGATCTCTCTCATCGGGTATGAGAGGAGCTGCGGGCGGCAGCCCGAGGTCGCGACCTGAAGCATGTTCCAGCGCCCACCGGCGACGGCCTCGACGCCCGGATGGAGATGCTGGGCGTGGCTGTCGCCCCAGATCAGGATCGTGGGCTTCGCCGGGTCCTGCGGAACGGTGCAGGACTCCGGTATGCTTTCCCTCACGCCCTCGTAGTTCTGGATGTCGTGGATGAAGAAATTGCACTCGTCCCGATAGTGCCGGAACAGGTCCGCCCGGTGGAGGAATTCATGCGCGGGGGCGCTGTTCTCGAAATGGTCGAGGAACGCCTTGTCGAGGTTGAACCGGCCGTGGAACCCTTGCCCGACATGCCCCGCCACGCCGACCGCGGCGAAGACCGCGCCGGCGGCGCCGCTCGCGATGAAGACCTGGCGGCGGGTTGGCAGGAGGGGGGCCGGGCGGCGGCGAAACGGCGTCTCCACGAAGAGCCATGTCGCCCATGCGAGGAGCAGCGCCGCGACGGCGAGCGCCCCCATCAGCAGATGGGAAGGCTCGGACGCGCTTCTGATGCGGGCGAAGGCGAAGAGCGGCTGATGCCAGAGATAGGCGCTGTAGGAGATCAGGCCGATCCCGACCATCGGCTTCACGGAGAGGAGGCGCGCGACCAGCGTCCGCTCCCCCGCAAAGAGGATGATCAGGGCCGAGCCGAGCACCGGCGCGATGGCGTAGATTCCGGGGAAGGGCGTCGTCTCGTCGAAGGCGAAGATGGCGTAGAGAATGAGCGCGAGGCCGGCGAGGCTCAGGGCGTTGCTGGAAGGCTGGGCCCTGCCTTGCAGATAGAAGGCCGCGAGGGAGCCGGCGAGAAGTTCCCATGCGCGCGCGGGCGCCAGGTAGAAGATGGCGCTCGGGCTGTCCCGCCACCACCATTCGCAGAGGACGAAGCTGAGCGCGGCGGAAGCGGCGACGGCCCAGAACACCCGGTTCCGCCCGAAGCGCCACATCAGGAACAGGAAGACGGGGAAGATCAGGTAATACTGCTCCTCAACCGCAAGGCTCCAGGTGTGGAGAAGCGGCTTCAGCTCCGCATCCGCCGCGAAATAGCCGCTCTCCCGCTGGAAGAGAATGTTCGAGGCGAAAAAGACCACCGCGATAAGGCTCTGCGCGAAATCCTTCAGATCGGACGGGAGCATCCACATCCAGGCGAAAGGCAGGCAGGCCAGCATCACCGCGAAGAGAGCCGGGAGTATTCGCCGCGCGCGGCGTTCGTAGAAACGGGCAATGGAGAAGTCGCCCCGCTCCAGATCCGCTATCAGGATGCTGGTTATCAAATAACCGCTGATGACGAAAAAGACGTCGACGCCGACATATCCGCCGCTGAAGATGTCGAACCCGGCATGAAACAGGATGACCGGCAGAACCGCCACGGACCGCAGGCCATCGACTTCTCTTCTGTAATGCATCGCCGCGGCCTGTCTGGAGCAGGGGCTTGGATAGCAACGGGGCGGACGGGCGCCAAGCCGAAACTGCCGGCGGCGCGGCGCGGAACGTCGCGGATTTGAAATTCCCGTTTCTCCGCCGCCCGATCAGGTCTATGCCCTAGTCGTCAGCCTGGGGAGGAGCGGATGAGCGGGGCGGAGCTTGTGACGGAGGCCGATGTCGAGGCCTATGAGCGCGACGGCGCCGTGGTGATCCGCGGCCTCTTTCGCGACTGGGTGGATCAGATCCGCGCGGGGATCGATCGGAACATGGCGGAGCCCGGCCCCTACGCCGCGGAGAACCTGAAGCCCGGCGAGGGCGGGCGGTTCTTCGACGATTACTGCAACTGGGAGCGCATCCCCGAGTTCCGCGCGGTGATCGAGGGCTCGGCGGCGGGCGCCGCGGCGGCGCGGCTGATGCGGTCGCAGACGGCGCAGGTCTTCCACGACCATGTGCTCGTGAAGGAGCCCGGCACCTCGAAGCCGACGCCCTGGCATCAGGACGGGCCCTATTACTTCGTGGACGGGCGGCAGACGATCAGCTTCTGGTCGCCGATGGACCCGGTGCGGGAGGCCTCGCTCCGCTGCGTCGCGGGCTCGCACCGCTGGGAGAAGCCGGTGCTGCCGACGAAATGGCTGACGGAGGAGAATTTCTTCCCCGACACCGGCGAATACATACCGGTTCCGGACCCGGACAAGGAGCCGATGCGCTTCAAGGTGCTGGAATGGGAGATGGAGCCGGGGGACGCGGTGGCCTTCCACTACAAGACCCTCCACGGCGCCCGCGGGAATGATTCCGCTTCGCGCCGCCGCGCCTTCTCGCTCCGGCTCGTGGGGGACGATGCGCGCTACGTCGAGCGGCCGGGCCGCACCTCCCCGCCCTATCCGGGCCACGGCATGAAGCCGGGCGAGCGGCTGCGAGAGGACTGGTTCCCCGTCATCTGGCGCGCCGCCTGAATCGAAACGCCGGCGCCGGTCGCCTCAGGTTGGTATCCGTGCGGAGAGCGCCTCGCTCTCCGTCCAGAGACAGGCCCACTGGGCGCGATCCTGAGCAGCGGGGCTCGTCTCCGTCACGGCGCGCTTGTACCGGTACTTGCCCGTCTCTCCCTCAACCTCCGGGGCCGA
>JAUHWJ010000517.1 GCA_030424705.1 Alphaproteobacteria bacterium
GGCTCCAGCCCCATCCGGCGCGCGGAGGTCAGGAGCGCCGCGCCGGCTTCGAGCGAGCGGAGCCGCATCGCCTCGGACCAGAGGGCGGCATCCACGATCTCCGCCCATTCGGGATCGCCTTCCCAGGCGCCTGCGAGCGCCACCCGGTCGAACCGCGCCCAGCGGTCCAGGAGCTCCGCCTCGATCCAGTCGGAGAGGTCGGCGCGCCCGACGCGCCCGTCGCGGAGCGCCGTCTCCAGCCCCCAGGAGAAGGCGAACCCGCCGCTCGGGAACGCGGAGTCGCCGAATTGCAGCGCGGCGAGGAGGCTCATGGCCGTTCAACGCGGAAGCTTGCGAGCGCTTCGAGGTCGCGCAGCCGCTCGTGGTATGTCTCCTCGGGCCGCTCAAGAATAACGTCCATGTGCCCCGGGCCGAACTCGACGCGCCAGTGAAGATTGCCGCACCAATGCCCGAGCCGGAGCGCGGAGGCGACATCCGCCGGAATCAGCCGGAGCCGCGCGCCGCCGTCGAGCCGGACGACGATGGCGAGGTCGTCCGAAAGGTGCAGCACCGCACCGTCCGAGAGCCGGTCCGACCGGGCAAGCGCGATGGCGCAATCCCGGCCCCGGTCCGTCGCCGCCCGTAGGCGCCGCCGCGCAGCCTCCGCCTCCGGCACGGCGATGATCTCCAGCCGCCCTTCATGTTCGAGCGCGTGCAGCCTGTCGTGAATCGCCGGATCGTCTGCATGCCCGAGGATTCGCGTCAGCAGCATCACCCTGCCTCGAAAGCCGCCGCGGCGCGATAGATCGTCGGCTCGTCGAAGTGCCGCCCGACCAATTGCAATCCGATCGGCAGGCCCTCGGATGTCGTGCAGCAAGGCAGGCTGATCGCGGGATGCCCGGTGTAATCGTAGGGCGACGTGTTCCCGAGCATGCACCATGCCTGATGCAGCCAGTCCTCCCTGCTCGCGTCCGGTTCTGGCAGTTTCATCGCGGTCATGGGCGTCGTGGGCATGAGAAGGAGATCGAAACGGCGAAGGGGCTCGTCATACTGCGCCCGGAAAAAGGGGCGCAGGTTCTGTCCTTTAGCATAAACCCGTCCGCCATACGTCTTCAACACCCATGCGCCGAATGTCGCCATGGCGCGGACCGTATCCGGGAACTCGTTCGCCCGGTCCCGGACGGCGAGGTTCTTCTCCAGGAGGCTCCGGGGATAGAACCCGAAAGCCCCCGAGCCGAGCCCGCCGCCGAAGGTCAGCTGCCGAACCATGCCTTCCGCGATCATCGGCATGAAGATGTCGCCGATCTTGTCATGGGCGGGGACGGAGACCTCCTCCACCTTCGCGCCCATCCGCGCCAACGTCTCCGCTGCGGCGCGGCATGCGGCGTCGACCTCCGCCATGCTCTCGGCCCGGCCGAACCCTTCGCGGAGAACCCCGATGCGGAGGCCCTTCACCCCCTTGCCGAGCGCCTGCGCATAGGGATGCGTGACTACGTTCTGTTGCCTTGCATCCCAACCGTCGGGGCCTGCGATCGCCTCCAGCATGAGGGCGTTGTCGGCCACCGTCCGGGTCATCGGGCCCGCATGGTCGATGGTCACCTCCATCGAACAGATGCCGCTATAGGGGACGAGACCATGGGTCGGCTTCAGGCCAACGATTCCGCAGAACGAGGCGGGCATGCGGATCGACCCGCCCTGGTCGCCGCCGATGGCCATGTTGACCTCTCCGGAGACGACGAGCGCCGCCGAGCCAGAGGAGGAGCCGCCGGCCGACCAGCCTTGCTTCATGGGGTTGTGGACCGGCCCCGGCATCGAGGTGTGGCTGCCGCCGGAAAGGCAGAAGTACTCGCAGGTCGCCTTGCCGAGGCACGTCGCGCCTGCGTCGAGCAGACGGGTGACGATGGTCGCGTCCACTTCCGGCACGTAGCCTTCGAGCGTGGCGGCGCCGTTCATCATCGGCACGCCGGCGACCATCACGTTGTCCTTCGCCACAAAGGTCTATCCCTTCAGCCGTCCGTCCGAGGCGCCGGAAATCGTGGATTTCACATACCAAGCGCCCATCGGGTTCTCCGCCGGCGCGGGGCGGTGGCCCGGGGTCCGGGGGTATTTCACGAGCGGCAGCGGGTCAGGCAGCCGATCGACGATATTGTAGGCGTCGACATAACCCTTCATCAGGCCCTGGAAGGAGGCCACATCCTCCTTCGACAGGCTCAGCCCGAGTTCCGCAGCAACGCTTTCGACCTGCGCGGAAGTGGGAAGTTGCACAGCCATTTCAGTCTCCTGTGGATGATCTCAGGCTGCGAAGCCCATGTATTCGCTGACGGCCAGGGGGGCGGTCAGGCTCGCCCGCGGGATTTCCGCATCAAGGACGCCGCGGGTGATGGCGTAGACGCGGCCGGCGAGGCGGGTGATGAATTCGAGATTCTGCTCGACGAGCACGATGGTCAGCTCGCCCCGCGCGGTCAGCTTGCCGAGCGTCTCGCCGATCTCGTCGATGATCGAGGGCTGGATTCCCTCGGCCGGCTCGTCCAGCAGCAGCAGCGTCGGCTCGCCCGCCAGCACCATGGCCAACTCAACAAGTTGCCTCTGGCCGTGGCTGAGGAGCCCGACCTCGCGCTGCGCGAGATCGGTGATCCCGCAGCGTTCGAGACTCTTCTCGGCGATCTCCCGCGCCAGTTTCGGCAGGTGTTTGCGCCGG
>JAUHWJ010000518.1 GCA_030424705.1 Alphaproteobacteria bacterium
GCTAGCCCTAAGCCCCGCGGAACAGGCCCGCGTAGTTAATCTACGCAAACGGCTCAGCTAGACCGATGCGATTTCGATGAAGCTACCCTTCAATCGAGAACCGGCATTGTGACCGGCGGCGATGGCCACCCTGCCTGCGTCCAAATGCAGGAAGGGGATGAATATCTCTCGGCCGAGCTTCGGTATGTGAGGAGTGTAGGGACGACGGCACTCAAACCGCCGGCTCAAACCGCCGGATCACATCGTCCAGCACATCCTCCATCAGCCTGTCCTGCGCATATTTCCCGGTGAAGTGCAGGGAATAGCCGAGCTTCGTCTTCTCCCGCCTTATCGTCAGGTCCGGCCGGAGGTGCTTCAGCCGCCGCGGATAGCCTTCCTTCCGCTTCGGGGCGTTGGGGGAGGGCGGGGTTTCGATTTCCGCGAGGATGGGCTCGATGAGGGCCCATTGCGCCTCCAGCGTCTTCGCCCTCTCCTCCTCGATCACATGGGCGATGAGGTCCCCCGCCCCGTCCCTTTCCGCATTGGCGAGGCGGAGGCACTGGCGCATCGAGAGCCGCCAGGGTTCGGCGAAGAGGCCGTCGAAGGCCTCCACGGCCAGCGCCGCCTCCCTGATCCGCGCGGCCTTGGTGCGCTCGACCGCGGGGAAGAGGCCCTTCACCGCTTCGTCCAGCGTTTCGAAATGCCCGCTCTCCCGCGCCTTCACGGCGATGCGGCCCTTCTCCCACGGGGAGACATCCTCCCGCACCGCATTCTCGGTGACCATGAGCGCGAGCGCCTCCGCCCCATTCTCCGGCGCGCGGAGCCAGGCGGGGATCGCCGTCCACCGCTCCTGCCCGGTGAGGTAGTGCAGCCGCTCATAGGCGGCGAGGCGGCGGGCGCCGGAGACGAGGGCGTAGCGGAAGGGGGGCTTCGGCTCCTCCATCTCGTAGACCTCCACCGGGTTGCGGAGGCCCTGCTGGAGGATGGAGAGGGCGAGCTCCTCCAGCGCCGCGGGGTCGACATGCAGCCTGTCCCGCGTCAGGGCGGCGCGGTCGATCTCCGCCACGGGAATGAGGGCGGGGGCTTTGGGTTCGGCTGTCATGGCGCTCTCCGGCTTGGGCGGGCGGATCATGGCGCGTTCGGGTGAAGGCGGGGTTTTGGCGGCGCGCGGTGATGTTGCGCGGCGGGCGGGGGGAGGGGCGCGGGCTCCCTCGGGAGGGCGCTTCGGGGCGGTTGGTTTCGGCGGTTTATGGCGTCAGGGACTGCGCGGGTTGCGCTATTTGCGGCGTTGCAGGGCGGCCTCCCTGGGGGGAGGGAGGCCGCGGCCCGTGCTGGTCGCACGGGCCAAGGGGGGTGCGGGGCGCGGGCTCCCTCGCGAGGGCGTTTCGCGGCGGTCGGGTTGGGCGGTTTATGGGGTAAGGGACTGCGCGGGTTGCGCTATTTGCGGCGTTGCGATGCGGCCTCCCTGGGGGGAGGGAGGAAGCGGCCCGGGCTGGGCGCCCGGGCCAGGGGGCGGCGGCTCAGGCCCAGGGGCCGTGGAGGCCGGTTCCCTCCCGGTCCACCCGCTCGAAGCCGTGGCGGCCGAAATAATCCCGCTGCAGCTGGATGAGGTTGGCGGCGCCCCTTCCCGTCCTCAACTGGTCGAACCAGAAGAGCGCGCCGGCGAGGGCGGGGGCGGGGAGGCCGTGCGCCGCGGCGGCGGAGACGATGCGGCGGAGCGGGCCCTCGCTCTCCCGCATGATCGCGTCGAACGGCTTGGAGGCGATGAGGGCGGCTTCGGGCGCGGCCTCCAGCGCGGCGGCCATCGGGTCCAGCAGCGCGCAGCGGATGATGCAGCCGGCGCGCCAGACGCGGGCGATGGCGGCGAGGTCCATCGCCCAGCCGTATTGGTGCGAGGCGGCGCGCATCACCTCGAAGCCCTGGGCGAACCCCGCGACGCGGCCGGCGAGGAGGGCGGCGCCGAGGGCGGAGAGCGCCGCCTCCCGGCTCCCGAGCGTCTGCCCGAGCGGCCGGGGGGCGGGGCCGAATTGCCGCTCGAGCCGAAGCCGCTCCGCCTTCCGCGCGGAGAGGTTCCGCGCGCCGACCGCCGCCTCGATCATCGGCGCGGGCGCGGCGAGGCGCAGCGCCTCGAGCGCGGACCAGCCGCCGGTGCCCTTCTGCCCCGCGCGATCCTGCACGAGGTCTATGAGCGGCGCGCCCGTCTCCGCCTCCGCGACGAGGACGGCCGCGGTGATCTCGGTGAGGTAGGAGGCGAGGGGGCCCTCGTTCCAGGCGGCGAAGGCGGCGGCGATCTCGGCGGGGGCCATGGCGAGGCCGTCTCGCATGAGGGCGTAGGCTTCGGCCAGCATCTGCATCTCGGCGTATTCGACGCCGTTATGGATGGTCTTGACGAAATGGCCCGCGCCATCCGGCCCGAACCAGGCGCAGCAGGGCTCCCCCTCATGCCGCGCGGCGATGGCGGAGAGGGGCGCCTCCACCCGCTTCCAGAGCGCGGGGGAGCCGCCGGCCATGATCGAGGGCCCATGCCGCGCCCCCTCCGCCCCGCCGGAAAGGCCGAGGCCGAGGAAGGCGAGGCCCGTCTTCTCCAGCGCGGCGGAGCGGCGGCGGGTGTCGTGGAAATCCGAATTGCCGGCGTCGATCAGGAGGTCGCCCTCGGCGAGGAGGGGGGAATAGGCGGCGATCACGGAATCCACG
>JAUHWJ010000519.1 GCA_030424705.1 Alphaproteobacteria bacterium
GACGCGCCAGAAGGTCGCCGCGTCCGGCGTGCCGACGGGCTTTCCCTCGAAGAGAACGGACGTGCAGCCGGCGAGGAGCGGGCCATAGACGATGTAGGAATGGCCGACGACCCAGCCGACGTCGGACGCGGCCCAGAACACGTCCCCCGCCCCGACGCCGTAGAGGTTCAGCATGGTCCAGTGAAGCGCGACCGCATGGCCGCCGGAGGGGCGCACGACGCCCTTGGGCTGCCCGGTCGTGCCGGATGTGTAGAGCACATAGAGCGGCTCGGCCCCGCCGACGGGAACGGGCGCGGCCGGCGCGGCGCCTTCCTGGAAGGCGAACCATTCGACGTCCCGCCCCTCGACCAGTGCGACGGGCTTTTCCGGCCGCTGGAAGATCACGCAGAATTCGGGCTTGTGCGCGGCGATGTCGATCGCGCCGTCGAGCAGGGGCTTGTAGTCCACCACCCGGCCTGGCTCGATCCCGCAGGAGGCGGCGAGCACCGCCTTCGGCTTGCAATCGTCGATCCGCACCGCGAGCTCGTTCGCCGCGAAGCCGCCGAAGACGACGGAATGGACGGCGCCAATCCGCGCGCAGGCGAGCATGGCGACCGCCGCCTCCGCCACCATCGGCATGTAGATCACCACCCGGTCGCCCTTCGTGACGCCCCGCCGCGCCAGCGCGCCGGCGAGACGGGCGGTGAGGTCCTGCAATTCGGCGTAGGTGACGATGCGGGTGGAGCCGGTGATCGGGCTTTCATGGATGATCGCCGCCTGGTCGCCGCGCCCGGCGGCGACGTGACGGTCCACCGCGTTGAAGCAGGTGTTCATCTCGCCGTCGACGAACCATTCGTGGAGCGGGGCGCGTTCGGAGAAGAGAGCGCCGGAGGGAGGGCGGCTCCACTCCACCGCCTTCGCCGCCTCCATCCAGAACGCCTCCGGATCGGCCTTCCAGCCCTCATATGCCTCGCGATAGCCCATGGCGCTTCCCCTCGATTTTCCCGAGGGGAAGCATGATATGGGCCGGACGGCAAGGGCGGCGCCGCCCCGCGACGCGGGCGACGGCGCCGCGGAAGGAGGCTGCGATGCGGGACGCCGCGACATTCTGGGACGGGATCGCGGAGCGCTACGCCGCGCGCAAGGTCTCCGACCCCGAGACCTATGAGCTCACGCTGCGGCGAACGGCGGAGCGGCTCCGGCCGGGGGACAGGGCGCTGGAGATCGGATGCGGCACGGGGACGACCGCGCTGCGGCTCGCGCCTTCCGTCGCCTCGCTGACGGCGACCGACCTCTCCGGCGAGATGATCCGCATTGCGGAAGGCCGGGCGGCGGAGGCGGGAGCCGGGAATGTGCGGCTCCTGCGCGCCGGCCTCTCCGACGCGGCGCTCGACGGGGAGCCCTATGACGCCGTGCTGGCGTTCAACCTCCTGCACCTGCTCGACGACCTGCCCGCCGCCGCGCGGCGCATACGCGCGCTGCTGAAGCCGGGCGGGCTCTTCATCTCGAAGAGCGCCGCCCTGCCCTCGCCGCAGCCGCTTTCGTTCCGGCTGATCCGCCTGATCGTCCCGGTCATGCAGGCGCTCGGCAAGGCGCCCGCGGTGGTCTTCCGGCCGGTCACGGAGGTGGAGGCGGCCATCGAGGCGGCGGGGTTCTCCCTCCTCGCTACGGAGGATCACGGCGCGCCGGGGCGGGGGCGTTTCATCGTCGCGCAAGCGGTCTGAGCCGGCCGCGCGGGGCGCGTGACAATCCCCGCGCCCTCGGCTACCGCTTTTGCACCATGACCGCGCCCACCGTTCTCGACAGCCGCTATTCCTGGGGCCGCCTCGGAATCACCCTCGCCATCGGTTCGGTCTCCAGCGTCGGGATCTGGGCCTTCATCGCGATCCTGCCGGCGGCGCAGGCGGAGTTCGGGCTCGGGCGGGGCGGGGCCTCAATTCCCTATGCGGTCTCCATGCTGGGCTTTGCGCTCGGCAATCTCCTCGTCGGGCGGATGGTGGACCGGCTTGGCGTCGTCCCCTCGCTGATCGGCGCGGCGTGCCTGCTTTCGGCGGGCTTCGCGCTCTCGACGCTGGCGCCCTCCCTCGCCGTCTTCACCCTGCTGCATTTCCTGATCGGCTTCGGCTCGGCGGCGGGGTTCGGGCCGCTGATGGCGGATGTGAGCCACTGGTTCATGCGGCGGCGCGGGATCGCGGTGACGGTCGCCGCCTCGGGCAACTACATCGCCGGCGCGCTCTGGCCCTGGGCGCTTTCCGGCCTCCTGGCGGAGGAGGGCTGGCGCGCCTTCTATATTGCGCTCGCGGTCATCGTGCCCGCCTCCGTGGTTCCGCTCGCGCTCCTTCTCCGCCGCCGCGCGCCGGAAGAGGCGATGGCGGCGGCCGGGGCGAAGGCGGCGGCGAATTCCATGAGCGCGGGGCTCTCGCCCCGTTCGCTCCAGCTTCTCCTCTGCCTCGCGGGGCTCGGCTGCTGCATGGCGATGGCGATGCCGCAGGTCCATATCGTCGCCTATTGCGTCGATCTCGGCTTCGGGCCGGCGGTGGGGGCGGAGATGCTCTCGCTCATGTTGATGGGCGGCGTCGTCTCCCGCATCGCCTCGGGCGTGCTGGCGGACGCGATCGGCGGGGTGCGGATGCTGATCGTCGGCTCGGCGCTGCAATGCCTCGCGCTCCTGCTCTACATCCCGTTCGACGG
>JAUHWJ010000520.1 GCA_030424705.1 Alphaproteobacteria bacterium
GATCCGCACGCTGAACGCGGGGCGGGAGGGCCTCGCGCCGCTCCGCTGGGGCCTCGCGCTCCATGCCGGCGCGCTCGACTACGGCAATATCGGCACGACCTCGCGGCATGCCTGGTCCGTCGTCGGCCCGGTGGTGAACGAGACGGCGCGGCTTGAAGGGGTGACGAAGCTTTCGGGCGAGCCGGTCGTGGCGAGCCGCGCCTTCGTCTCCGCCCTGCCGGAGGCCGCGCGCTGGCGCGCGCTCGGCGCCTTCCCGCTCGCCGGGGTGCCGCAGCCGTTCGAAGCCTTTGCGCCGCCTCATGCCGGCGCGCTGAAGGAGAAAGCCGCATGATCGACCGCCGCGCCGCAATCCTCGGCCTCGCCGCCTTCTCCTTCGCCGTCCCCGCCGCCGCACAAACCGTGCCGCGGACGCAGGAGGAGATCACGCTCTCCTTCTCCCCCGTGGTGAAGAAGGCGGCGCCTGCGGTCGTGAATGTCTACACCCGCAAGATCGTGCAGCGCCGCAACCCCTTCATGGGCGACCCGTTCTTCCAGCGATTCTTCGAGGAGTTCGGCGGCGGGCAGACCGGGCGGCGGATGCAGAACTCGCTCGGCTCCGGCGTGATCCTGACGCAGGACGGATACGTGGTGACGAACAACCACGTCGTCTTCGGCGCGGACGAGGTGCGCGTGGTGCTCGCCGACAAGCGGGAATTCGACGCCGACATCGTCTTCGCGGATGAACCGTCCGACATCGCGATCCTGAAGCTGCGCGGGACCTCCGGCCTCCCGATCCTCGACTTCCGGGACAGCGACACGCTGGAGGTCGGCGACCTCGTCCTCGCCATCGGCAACCCGTTCGGCGTCGGCCAGACCGTGACCTCCGGGATCGTCTCCGCCCTCGCGCGCACGGGCGGGCAGGGGCGGCGGGGCGCGCCTGGCGGCTATTTCATCCAGACGGACGCGGCGGTGAACCCCGGCAATTCCGGCGGCGCGCTGGTGGACATGGCGGGGCGGCTCGTCGGGGTCAACACGGCGATCATCAGCCGGTCTGGCGGCTCCATCGGCATCGGCTTCGCGATTCCCGCGAACCTCGTGCGCACGGCCCTCGCGAGCGCGCTTTCGGGCGAGACCTCGCTCCAGCGCCCCTGGGCCGGGATCATCGGCCAGAGCGTGACCTCCGAACTTGCGGACGGGCTCGGCCTTCCGGCGCCCATCGGCGTTGTGATCGCGGACATTCACCCGCAAAGCCCGATGAAGGCCGCCGGGCTCGACGTGGGCGACGTGATCGTCGCCTTCGAGGGGCAGCCGGTGGGCTCGGTGGAGGAGCTGTCCTTCCGCATGGCGGCCGTGGGCGTCGGCGGCGCCGCGACGGTGGATTTCTTTCACCGCGGGCAGAAGCGCTCCGCCGAGATGCCGCTCCGCGCCGCGCCCGCCGCGCTTCGCCGCAACTGAGGTGGCGGACCTATTCGACCGCGACCCGCCTGCGAAGACGAGGGAGGCGCCGCGTCCGCTGGCGGACCGGCTGCGCCCCGAAAGGCTCTCCGATGTCGTCGGGCAGGATCATCTCCTCGGCCCCGAAGGCCCTCTCGGCGCGATGCTGGCGGCAGGCCGCCTCTCCTCCCTCGTCTTCTGGGGCCCGCCCGGCGTCGGCAAGACGACCATCGCGCGCCTTCTGGCGACAAAGACGGAGCTCGCCTTCGAGCAGATCAGTGCGATCTTCTCCGGCGTCGCTGACCTCCGCCGCGTCTTCGAGGCGGCGGCGCTGCGACGGAAGCAGGGGCGGGGGACGCTCCTTTTCGTGGACGAGATCCACCGTTTCAACAAGGCGCAGCAGGACGGGTTCCTGCCGCACATGGAATCGGGCGCCGTCACCCTCGTCGGCGCCACCACCGAAAACCCCTCCTTCGAGCTGAACGCCGCGCTCCTCTCCCGCGCGCAGGTCATGGTGCTGAAGCCGCTAGGAGCGGAGGCGATGGCCGCGCTCCTCGCCCGCGCCGAGGCGCTGGAAGGCGCGAAGCTTCCGCTGACGGAAGCGGCGCGCGCCGCGCTCGCCGAGATGGCGGAGGGGGACGGGCGGGCGCTCCTCAACATGGCGGAGCAGCTCTTCCGCATCGGCGGCGCGCCGATGGAGCCTGCGGAGATGGCGGCGCGGATCAACCGCCGCGCCCCGGTCTATGACAAGGCGGGGGACGGGCATTACAACCTCATCTCCGCGCTCCACAAATCCGTCCGCGGCTCGGACCCGGACGCCGCGCTCTACTGGCTCCGCCGGATGCTGCAGGCGGGGGAGGACCCGCGCTATCTCGCCCGCCGCATCGTCCGCATGGCGGTGGAGGATATCGGCCTCGCGGAGCCCGAGGCGGTGAAGCAGGCGCTCGCCGCGGCGGAGGTCTATGAGCGGCTCGGCTCGCCGGAGGGGGACCTCGCACTCGGCCAGGCGATCGTCTATCTCGCGCTCGCGCCGAAATCGAACGCGCTCTACCGCGCCTGGGGCGCTGCGGGGGAGGCGGCTCGGTCCACCGGCTCCGCCGCGCCGCCGAAGCATATCCTCAATGCGCCGACAAAGTTGATGAAGGCGGAAGGCTACGGCGCCGGATACGCTTATGACCATGACGAGGCGGACGGCTTCTCGGGCCAGAACTATTTCCCCGAGGGCATGAAGCGCGGCGTCTACTACCT
>JAUHWJ010000521.1 GCA_030424705.1 Alphaproteobacteria bacterium
CTGGTCCGGTGAGGCGACGATGGGAAGCGAGGGGGCGCGGGCGGAGGCGCTGATCCCCGCCGCCTACAGCGCCCGGTTCGAAAGCCCCTCCCGCACCGTCTTCGCGGACATCGTGTTCGGCGAGGGCTCCGCGCAGGCGGCGTTCCGCGTCGAGCCGCCCTTCGACGACGATGGCGAGGAAGAGGAGCGCGCGCCGCTCCTGCCCGAGATGCTCATCGGCGCGATGGACCCGGTCGCCGCCTTCCTGATCCCCGCCGGGAGCGGGGCGGAGGCCTGTTCCGGCGCGCGAAAGGTCTTCAGCGGGATCGTGCGGTTCGACATCGAGCTTTCCCCGCGCGCGGACGCCGCGGCGCCCGGCCTCACGCCCTGCGCCGCCGCCTATCGCCCCGTGGGCGGGCACAGGATCGGGAACGAGGGCGCCTCGCTGCTCGAGGAGAAGGGCCTGAACCTCGACCTCTTCGAGATCGCGCCGGGGCTCTGGGCGCCGCATCGGCTGGAATTCCCCACTCGCTTCGGCGCCCTCGCCTTCGAGCGGCGGGACGGATGAAAGCCTAGGCGCTCTCTTCCGCGAAGAGCCGCATCTGTCGCTCGGCTTCCTCCCGCGCGCGGCCTGCGAGGCGGGGGACGAGGCGCTCTAGAGCGTCCGAGGCGACCCCGGCGACCAGCAGGTTGCCGGCGGCGGCCTGGCGGATCGGATCGAAGGCGAAGCGGATCAGCTCGTCCAGCCCCGCCTTCGGGATCGCGATGCGCGGCGCCCCCTCGGCGTCGCACCAGACGCCCACGTCCAGCCCGTGTTCCGCCGCCACCGCCAGCGAGGCGACGAGGCGGTTGATGACGGAAATGGCTGTGAAGCTGTCGTTCACGCCGGGGGAGAGCGCGCGGAGGGCGATTTCGAGGAGAAGCGAGACGGAAAAACGGAGGTCGCCCTCCTCCGTCCGCCGCCGGCCGATGGCGAAGCAATCTCGTGTTTCCGCCGCCAGCGCTTCCGCGCCCGGCCCTAGCGCGCGGGCGACGATGTCGCCCTTCAGGACCGGATCCCCCGGCGCGACGCGGAAATCTAGGAAGCCGGAGCGGGCGCGGGCCGCGGCCGCGAGGGCTTCGAAGGCGACGGATTCGAGATAGCCGGAGGCGGGCGCGCGCACCGCAACCTCCGGGCCGGCGGGGAGGACGAGGTCGCGCCGTTCCAGCGCGCCGCTGCGCCCCGCCATCGCCGCGATGCGCGCGTCGAGGCCGGAGGCGATGGCGTCTATCTCCTCGTCCACCGTAATCCGCCGCGCCACACGGTCCACGAAGACGAGGAGGAGCATGACGGCGAGGAGCGCCATCAGGCAGGCGAGGAGCGGCGGCGCGAGGCTCTTCCCCTCGGGCGAGAGGGCGAGGGAGACGAGCGCGTGGAGGAAGAGCGCGCCGAGGGCGCCGATGGCGAGCTGGCTCACACGGTCCTTCGTGAAGCGCTCCAGCAGTCGCGGGGCGATGGAGCCGGCGGCGAGGGTGAAGACAACAAGAGTGAGGGAATAGACGAGCCCCAGCGCAGTCATCGCCGCGCCGGCGAGGGTGGAGAGGACGGCGCGCGCGGGCTCCGGCTCCAGCCCCCAGCGGGAGACAAGGCCGGGCGCGGCGCGGTCTAGGAGGATCGCGGCGGCGGCGAGGGCGAGGCCGAAGAGGCTGATCGCCCCCGGCGCGGCGATGAGGCCGCGGAGCGTCAGGAGCCGGCCGAGCCGGGCGGCGAGCGCCCGCAGGGTCAAACGTGCTGCCCGCCGTTGATCTCGATCTCCACCCCGGTGACGTATGAGCTTTCAGAGGTGCAGAGGTAGTAGATAGTGCGCGCCACCTCCTCCGGCTTGCCGAGGCGACGCATGGGCAGCGTCTCCACGATCTTTTCCGTGCCGGGGGAGAGGATGTCCGTCTCGATCTCTCCCGGCGCGATGGCGTTCACGCGGACGCCGAGGGGGCCGAAATCATGCGCCATCTCCCGCGTAAGGGCGGCGAGCGCGGCCTTCGAAGTCGAATAGGCGGCGCCGGCGAAGGGGTGGACGCGGGCGCCGGCGATGGAGGTGACGTTCACGATTGCCCCCTGCGCCTTCACCAGCTCCGCCTTGAGCCCGCGGGCGAGGACGATGGAGGCGAAGAAATTGACGTGGAAGACCTGCCCCCAGGTGCGAAGATCGGTCGAGAACGTGTCGAGCCGGGCGCCGCCCTCGCCCTTCGGGCTGATCCCGGCGTTGTTGACCAGCGCCTCCAGCTTGCCGCCCTTCAGCCGGGACTTGATCTCCTCCACCGCCTCGATGGTCGATTTCGGGTCCGCAAGGTCGACCTGGATGTGATCCTCCTCCCCCGCCTCCCAGGGGCAATCCTCCGGGAAAGGGTGCCTTGAGCAGGTGATGACCCGCCAGCCGGCGGAGGAGAAGCGCTTCACCGTCGCGTGGCCGATGCCGCGCGAGGCGCCGGTGAGGAGCAGGGTCTTTCGTTCGGGCATGTCGGGCCTCCGGGGCATCGCGTCCGGCTGGGGCGCCCCCGCCCGTCGCTGAGGCGGAGACTATCCGGGGGGCGGCGGGGGGGCAAGCGGGGGGCGGAGAGGGGGCGGCGGGGGCGATTTCCATGGATATCGGACTCGGAGGCTTGAAAAGAAACGATTTTTTCCGTGATCGATTGTTTCAGGGG
>JAUHWJ010000522.1 GCA_030424705.1 Alphaproteobacteria bacterium
CGCGGAGCGCCATCAGCGGCGCGCGAAGGCTCCAGACGCCGAGCCGCGCCGCAACGCGGACGAGATCGGCCGCCGCCTCCGGCGGGGCGGAGACGCGCGGCAGCCGCGCGCGCGCCTCCGCGAAATCGACAGCGGGGATCGGCGCCGTCTCGCCGAATGGCACGTCCCCGAGATCGACCTGGAGCGCGAGCCGGTCGAGCAGGGCGGGCGCCAGCCCCTCCTCCGGCCCGGCGCCCTCGTCGAGCGCGAGGAGCATGTGCGCCCCCCCGTCCAGCGCCCCGGCGAGGCGCGCGGCGAGGCCGGGCGTCGCCCGCTCCGCCATCGGCAGGAGGAGCGCGGCGGGTTCGTCGAGTATGCCCGCGCGGCGGACGACGCGGCCGGCGGAGAGCGCCGCGGCGAGGTCGAGCCCGCCGAAGAGCGCCTCGTCCCCGATGGCCGGGTGCAGCCGGCGGAGGGGCAGGGCGGGGTGGAACCCCTCCAGCAGCCGGTCCCGCACCGGTCCGGCGCGGGCGCGGAGGGCGAGGCCGCAGAGCCCCGCAGGATCGACCGTGAGCAGCGCGAGCGCGGCGACGGCGCGGCGCCAGGCGGGGGCGGTCATGCGCCGGAGGGGCGGCGGCGCCCGCTGTCGCTCGCGCTCACGCGAACGCCTCCGCAATCGCCCGCTCGATCCGCACGGTGGAGCCCGCCTCGTCTAGCGGGTCCCGCCGCAGGCGGTGGCGGAGCGCGGAGGGCGCCATGCGGCGCACATGATCCCGCGTCACCGCCTCCGCCCCTTCCCAGGCGGCGAGGGCGCGGGCGGCGCGCAGCAGTGTGAGTTCGCCCCGGAGCCCGTCAGCCCCCATCGCAAGGCAGAGCGCGGCGCAGTCCCGCAGCGCGGCGTCGGGCGCGGCGGGCCTGCGCTCGCGGGCGGCGACGATGGCCTTCCTGAGCTTCGAATCCTTCGGCTTCCACTTCTTCATGAAGGCGTCGTGATCCGTCTCGTAGGCGTCCCGCCGGCGCACGACCTCCACGCGCTCGTCGATGGTCTTCGGCGAGGAGACCTCGACGGAAAGCCCGAACCGGTCCAGCAGCTGCGGCCGCAGCTCGCCCTCCTCCGGGTTGCCGGAGCCGACCAGCACGAACCGGGCGGGATGGCGGATGGAGAGCCCCTCGCGCTCCACCACGTTCTCGCCCGATTGCGCCACGTCGAGCAGGAGGTCGACGATGTGGTCCTCCAGCAGGTTCACCTCGTCGATATAGAGATAGCCGCGGTTGGCGCGGGCGAGGAGGCCGGGCTCATAGGCCTTCTCGCCCCGCGTCAGCGCCCGCTCGATGTCGAGCGCGCCGGTCACCCGGTCCTCCGTCGCGCCGAGGGGGAGGTCGACGACAGGCGTCGGCTTCTTCACCAGCTTCCGGTCGTTCACTGTCGCCCAGTCCGGGATCGCGGAGACCGAGGGGCTGCTGACCGGGCAGCCCGCCACCGCCTCGATGGGCGGCAGAAGCGCAGCGAGGCCGCGGACGGCGGTGGATTTCCCCGCGCCCCGGTCCCCGAACACCAGCACGCCGGCGATGGCCGGGTCGATGGCGGTGAGGATCAGCGCCTGTTTCATCTCCTCCTGCCCGACGATGGCGGAGAAGGGAAAGGGCGGCCGGGCGCTCACGCCTCGGCCCCGGCGAGGAGCGGCGGCGCGGCGGACCAGGCGCCGGCCTCCCCGATCACACGGAAGCGCGCGTAAAGCTCCTCGGCGAACCAGCCGCCTTCGCGCACGGCGCGGATCGCCTCCTGATGCGGGCCGCGCCGGGCGAAGGCGCACATCCGCTCCTCGTCCGGCCAGATCGAGAAGGTGACCTGCTGGAGCCAGGGCGCCTCGCCGACGCCGATCTTGAAGATCACGTTCGGGTCCCCCCCGATGCGCGCGGAAATTCCGGGCTCGTGGCTCCAGAAGCGGAGCAGGCTCGCCGGGCGGATCGTGGCCCGCGTCAGCACGGCGAGCGGGCCGCCGCCCGGGTCGGGCTCGGCCTCGAAGGGCGCGGCGCCGGACCATCGTCCGCGCGACGAGAGCGTTGAGAGGAAAATCGTCCAGTTCTCCGCGGCATGGCCCGCCCAGCGGGCGAAGACGCCCTCGGTTGCGCCGCGGCGGGCGGCGGATTCGTCCGGCCAGGTGGCGAGAAGGCCCCAGACGGCAATGTTCGGCTTCGGGGTGAACCCTTCTCCGGTTCCGCTCCCGAAGAGCTTGGCGAAGCCGATCCCCGGCGTTCGCGCCAGCGGCCGGCGGGCCGCCGCCATCTGCCCGAAAACCCAGAGGCGGTCGACGATGGCGGGGAATCGATAGAGGCTGAACGTCGTGACGGAAATGGCGGGCCTCCTCGCTTCCAGGCTGTCAACCTTGTCTGACACGCTTTGGCGGCATTGAAAAGATCGTCGCCCGCGCATCGATGATTGTAAACTCAGATTTACAGATATACGCTTCTCCCATGGTGACAAGAGTCGATCCTGAGGCGCTCGCGCCGACACTGGACGGGCGCGGGCGGGCGATCGTGATTGGCGCCGGGCTCGGCGGCCTCGCCGCCGCCATGCGCCTCGGCGCGAAGGGTTGGCGGGTAACCGTGATCGACCGGCTCGACATGCCGGGCGGTCGCGGCTCCTCCATCAGCCAGGGCGGCACGCTGTTCCTC
>JAUHWJ010000523.1 GCA_030424705.1 Alphaproteobacteria bacterium
GTCAGCAGGCGCTGCACTGGGCTGCGCTCCGGCCCGATCGGGTGGAGCGGCTCTGCGTGACCTGCACCTCGGCGCGCACGAGCCCGCACAACCGGCTCTTCCTCGAAGGATTGCGCGCCGCGCTCACCGCCGATCCGGGCTGGAACGGGGAGTGGTTCGAGGCGCGGCCCATCCGCGGCCTCCGCGCCTTCGCGCGCATCTACGCGGGCTGGGCGATGAGCCAGGCCTTCTATCGGGATCGGCTCTGGGCCGGCATGGGCTTCGCCTCGGTCGAGGATTACCTCGTGCGGGCCTGGGAGGGGAACTTCCTGCGGCGGGACCCGATGAACCTCCTCTCGATGATCGACACCTGGATCGGCTCTGACATTTCCGCCAACGCGACCCATCGCGGGGACCTCGCCGCCGCGCTCGGCGCGATCAGGGCGCGGAGCGTCGTCATGCCCTCCACCACCGATCTCTATTTCACCCTTCGCGACAGCGAGATCGAGACGGCGATGATCCCCGGCGGGCGGCTCGCCCCCATCGTCTCCGACTATGGCCACCGCGCCGGGAACCCGGAATTCGACAAGGCGGACGAGGCGGCGATCCGCGCCGAAGTCTCCGCGCTGCTGGCGGACTTCGAAGGCTGAGCCTTGGCGCCGCGGCGCCGCAAAAACCCCTTGAATGCGGCGCGGCGATGCGATGATCTTGCCCCAAGCGACACCGCGATCAACGCGACGCAGGGAGATGACCATGATTCGCACGCCTATCAGCCGCCGCGCCGCCCTCATGGGCATGGGCGCCGTCGGCCTCAGCTTCACCCTTCCGAAGGGCGGCTTCGCCGCCTCCGGCAAGGTCAACTTCTACAACTGGGACACCTATATCGGCGAGACGACGCTGGAGGATTTCTCGGCGGCGACCGGCATCGAGGTCCAGATGGACCTCTTCGCGGACAATGACGAGCTCTTCGCGAAGCTCCGCGGCGGCAACCCCGGCTATGACCTCATCGTGCCGACGAACGATTATGTCGAGCGCATGATCCTCGCCGGCATGTTGACCGAGCTCGACCATTCCAAGATCCCGAACATGGCCAATATCGGGCAGGGCTTTCTCAACCCCGCCTTCGACCCGGGCCGGAAGTTCTCGCTGCCTTACATGTGGGGCTCGATCGGAATCGGCTACCGCAAGTCCGCCGTCAGCTCCGTGCCGGACAGCTGGGCGCATCTGTACACGTCGGACGAATACGCCGGCCGCATCTCCATGCTGTCGGACGGGCAGAACGTCTTCGGCATGGCGCTCAAGCTCATGGGCAAGTCTCTGAACGACTGGACGCCGGAGAACATCGCGGCGGCCGAGGAGATGCTGATCGCGCAGAAGAGCCGCATCACGGCCTTCGCGCCCGATAACGGGCAGGATCTCCTGCTCTCCGGCGAGGTCGACCTTGCGATGGAGTGGAACGGCGATATCCTGCAGGTCATGGGCGAGGATGACGACCTCGGCTTCGTGATCCCGAAGGAGGGCGGTCTCCTTTGGGAGGATACGCTCTGTGTGCCCGTTGGCGCGCCGAACCCCGAGGGCGCGCATGCGCTCATTAACTACCTGCTCGACGCCGAGGCGGGGGCGAAAATCGCCGAATTCATCTACTACGCGACGCCGAACGCCGCCGCGAAGGCGCTGACGGCGGAGGAATACCGCACCAACCCTGCGATCTTCCCGCCCGACGAGGCGGTCGCCAAGTCCGAAACCGCGATCTATCCCGGCCAGGAGGCCGTGCAGATGATCGACGAGGCCTGGACGCGCGTGAAGGCTGCCGGCTGAGCCGGGCGGGCGAGCGTGCGCGAGCCTCCGGACCGGCGGGCTGAAAGCGGATCGGGCGGCGCCGGCTGATGGAAAGCTGGCGCCGCTCCCTCCCCGCCTTCGCGGCCTTCGCCGGGCCGACGACGCTCTGGCTTCTCGTCTTCTTCCTGATCCCGCTCGGGATCATCTGGCTGTATTCCTTCGGCGAGAACGTCTCGCTCACCGAGATACGCACGACGTGGACGCTTGAGAACTACCGCCGCATCTTCGAGCCGGAGATCGCGACACTGTTCTGGCGGACGGTGAAGCTCGCAGCGATCACGACCGTCGCCTGCCTCGTGATCGGCTATCCCGTCGCGCTCGTCATCGCGACGGCGGAGCAGAAGTGGAAGCCCTGGCTTCTGCTCCTCATCATGCTGCCTTTCTGGACGAACCTCCTCATCCGCACCTATGCGATGCTGAACATTCTCGGGACGCAGGGGCGGGTGAACGGGCTGCTGGAATGGGGCTGGCAGTTCCTCGACGGCGGGGCGGCGCTGGTCGGGCTCGACGGGCTCTTCGGGGAGCGCTTCGTTCCGGTGCGCTTTCTTGGCACGGAGCTCGGCGTCGTCATCGGGCTGGTCTATGTCCACCTCCCCTTCGCGATCCTGCCGCTCTATTCGGCGATGGAGCGGCTGGACCGCTCCTATCTCGAAGCGTCGATGGACCTCGGCGGCGGGCAGATCAGGACCTTCTTCCTCATCCTCGTGCCGCTGACCTCGGCGGGCCTGGTGACGGCGGCGATCATCACTTTCATCCCCGCGCTCGGCTCCTTCCTCACGCCGGACCTTCTCGGCCGCGGGCAGGTGGACATGATCGCCAACGTGATCGAGC
>JAUHWJ010000524.1 GCA_030424705.1 Alphaproteobacteria bacterium
CTCCGGATCGAGCGCGACGATGTCCGCCGCCGCGCCGGGGGAGAGCCGCCCGAATTCGGGCCGCCGCATCGCGCGGGCCGAGCCCTCCGTGGCCAGCCAGAAAAGCTGCGCCGGATGGAGCGCCGCGCCCCGGAGCTGCCCGATCTCGTAGGCCGCGCGCATCGTCGCCAGCATGGAGAAGGAGGAGCCGCCGCCGACATCCGTCGCGAGGCCGACCTCCACGCCCGACGCCTTAAGGCCCTTCACGTCGCAGAGCCCGGAGCCGATGAAGGCGTTGGATGTCGGGCAATGGGCGACTGCCGCGCCGCGCGCGGCGAGCGCCGCCTTCTCCCTTGGCTCGAGATGGATCGCATGGCCCATGATCGCGCCCGGGCGCACGAGCCCGAACCGCTCGTAGACGGCCAGATAATCCGCATCCCCGGGGTAGAGCCGGCGCACCCAGGCGATCTCCTCCGGCTGCTCCGAGAGATGCGTCTGCATCGCGCAATCCGGGTTCGCGGCGAGGAGCGCGCCGGCCGCCTCCAGCTGTTCGGGGCTCGAAGTCGGCGCGAAGCGGGGCGTCACGGCGTATGCGAGCCGCCCCCTGCCGCGCCAGCGCGCGATCAGCGCCGCGCTCTCGTCATGCCCGCGCTTCGGGTCGTCGAGGAGGCCGGCGGGTCCGTTCCGGTCCATCATCACCTTGCCGGCCGTCATCGCCATGCCGCGCCGCTCCGCCGCGGCGAAGAGCGCGTCCACGCTTTCGGGATGGCTGGTGCAATAGGCCGCCGCCGCGGTGATCCCGTTGGCGAGCAGAAGGTCGAGATAATCCTCCGCCACCGCTGCGGCGTAGGCCGGGTCGCCGAAGCGCATCTCCTCGGGAAATGTGTAGCGGTTCAGCCAGTCGATCAGCCGCGCGCCCCAGCTCGCGATGATCCGGGTCTGCGGATAATGGTTGTGGCAGTCGACGAACCCGGCGGCGAGGATCCGCCGCCCGCAATCGACGCGCCGCGCCTGCGGATGCGCGGCGATCAGCGCGTCCGCCTCTCCGACCGCCTCGATCAGACCGCCGCGCAGGAGGATCGCCCCCCGCTCGCGCCAGTCGATCGCCTCCTCCGGCGGAACGAGGAAGGGGTCGGCCCGGAAGCCGAAGGTCCGGCCGAGAAGAAGAACGCCGTGATCCGCCATGAGGCAGCGGTAGCCGAAGCTGCGCCCACCGCCAAGCGTCGAGGCGGCCCGCCGGGCCGCAGCGCGAGTCCCCCCCATGCACTCGACGGGGCGGGCGCCTTCGCGCTACCTCTCCGGTAGGCGATGGCGGCGCAGGGTCGGTTCATGGGCGGCGGGCTGAGGGAAAGGCTCTTCGCGCGCTACTGGCGCCGCCGTTTCCGCGCGGCCCGGGACATGGGAGCCTTCCTGGGCCTGGTCCGCCACCGGCAGGCTGAGCTTGCGGGCTTCGCCGCGCGGGCCGAGGCGCGCCTCGCCCCTGCGCCGCCGCCGCCCGCGCCTGAGGCCCGTTGGAGCTGGCGCCCGGAAGCGCTCCTCCGCCCGCTCTCGCCCGCCGCGCTGCTGCGGCCGGAGAGCGGCGCCGCGCTCGGCCCGGGGCTCGCCCTTCACCACGACGCGGGGCCCGGCGCCGCCTTCATGCTGGCGCAGCGGAAGGCGCAGGGCGCCGCTTCCCGCTTCGCCCTCGTCTTCGAAGCCTATGAATTCGACGGCGCCTATCTCTCCCTCTCGCTCGCCCCGCCGGCGGACCTGCCCCGCCCCCGTCCGGGCGAGGCGGTGCGGCTGGAGATCGACCTCGCCGCCTCGCGCCCTGTGAAGGCCTTTCTCCGCCTCGTCATCGCCCGCCCCGGCGCGCGGACGGAGATCGCCGCGGATGGAGAGCTTGCCTCCGGGCGTCGCATCTTCAGCTTCGCCGCGGAGCGCGCGGCCTTCCCGATCCGGGAGGATGACTCGCTCTGGCTCGATCTCATTCTTGACCGGCCGCGCATGGCGGCCCTGACCTTCCGCGACCTCTCCCTATCGCTCGGGCCGGCCTGATGCGGGGCGAGGCGCGGCTCGATCCGGTGCGGGGGGAGATCGTCGGCCAGGCGGCGCCTACTAACGGGCGCCCGGCGCGCATCGCTGTCGCGCTCGACGGGCGCGTCGTGGCGGAGCGGCTCGTGGTCGGGGCGGTCGGCGCCTTCGCCTTCCGTCTGCCGCGGGAGGCGGCGGGCCGGCGGCTCACGGTCACCGCGGGGGGCGAGACGCTGCTGGAGACGGATTTCGCAGACGAGGGCGCGCTCGCCCGCTATCGGGAGGGTTCGGAAATGGCGAATTTCCTGAAGATCGAGCGGCTGCGCTTCTCCGCCGGACGGTTCCGGGCGGAGGTGGTCGCCGCGGGCGAGGGCCCGGCGCCCGCGATATCGCTCCGGCTCCGCGGCGAGGTTCTGGCGCAGGCGGCGCTCGCGCCGAAAGGGCCGGGGCGCTGGTCTCTCGATGTCGAGGCGCCCGCGTCGGCCTTCGGGGAGGGCGTCGCCATCCTCGAATTCGCGGCGGAGGACGGGTCCCGCCTCGCCGCTTATCCGCTCGCCGCCGGGGCCGCTCTCGAAGGCGATCTCGTGGCGGAGGTGGCGAGCCTCCGCGCCGAGCTCGACCTTCTCAAACAGGCGTTCCGGGAGGCGATGGCGGGCG
>JAUHWJ010000525.1 GCA_030424705.1 Alphaproteobacteria bacterium
GTATTCCACCGCCTCGCCGCCGCGGAGGACGAGGATATGGTCCGCCACCTGCGCGACCACGGCGAGGTCATGCGTGATGTAGAGGGCGGCGACGCCGGTATCCCGGATCGCCTCCTTGATCGCGGCGAGAACCTCGATCTGCGTCGTCACGTCGAGCGCCGTCGTCGGCTCGTCGAAGATCACGAGGTCGGGCTCGGGGCAGAGCGCCATCGCCGTCATCACGCGCTGGAGCTGCCCGCCCGAGACCTGGTGCGGATAGCGGCGCCCGATGGTTTCGGGCTCCGGCAGGCCGAGCTTGCCGAAGAGGCGGACGGCGCGCGCCTCCGCCTCCTTCCGGGAGGCGACGCCGTGGGCGAGCGCGGCCTCCACCACCTGCTCCATCAGGCGCTTCGCCGGGTTGAAGGCGGCGGCGGCGGATTGGGCGACATAGGTCGCCTCCTTCCCCCTGAGCGCGCGGAGGCCGGAGGCAGGCTCCTTCATCAGGTCCCGCCCGTTGAGCCGCACGGCGCCGCCCGTCAGCCGCACGCCGGAGCGGCCATAGGCCATCGAGGCGAGGCCGATCGTGGACTTGCCGGCGCCCGATTCCCCGATCAGGCCCAGCACCTTGCCCCGCTCCAGCGTGAGCGAGACGCCCTTGACGAGCACCACCTCGCGCGGCGGCTCGCCGGGCGGATAGGCGGTCGCCTCGATACGGAGGCCTTCGATCTCCAGCAGAGGGTCAGCCACCGCGCCCCCCTTTCAGGCTCGACGTGCGGTTCAGGATCCAGTCCGCCACGAGGTTGACCGAGATCGCCAGCGTCGCGATGGCGAAGGCGGGGACGAGCGCGGCGGGCACGCCCCAGACAATCCCCTCCCGGTTCTCCTTCACGATCCCGCCCCAGTCCGCCAGCGGCGGCTGCACGCCGAGGCCGAGGAAGGAGAGGGTGGAGATGAAGAGGACCATGAAGATGAAGCGCAATCCCATCTCCGCGATGAGGGGGGAGAGGGCGTTCGGCAGGATTTCCCGGAAGATGATCCAGCCGGTGCGCTCCCCCCGGAGCTTCGCCGCCTCCACGAAGTCCATCACCGTCACGTCCACCGCCACGGCGCGGGCGAGGCGGAAGACGCGGGTGGAATCGAGGAGGCCCATGACGAGGATCAGCACCGGCACGGTGACGGGGGTGACCGAGAGGACGGCGAGCGCGAAGATCAGCGAAGGGATCGACATGATGAGGTCGACGAAGCGGGAGAGGAGCTGGTCGACGATCCCGCCCCTCACCGCCGCGACGAAGCCGAGCACGGAGCCGAGGGTGAAGGAAAGGAGCGTCGCCGCCGTCGCGACGAAGATCGTCGTCTGCCCGCCCCAGATCATGCGGCTGAGAAGGTCGCGTCCGATGCTGTCCGTCCCCAGCGGATGAGCGGCGGACCAGGGCTCCCACCTGTCCCCCACCACCTCCGCCATGCCGTAGGGGGCGATCAGCCCGGCGAAGATCGCGCCGAGGAAATAGACCGCAGTGAAGACGAGGCCGATCAGCGCGGCGGGGGGTATCCGCCTCATTTCGGATGCCTCAGCCGCGGGTTGGAGACGATGGAGACGATGTCCGCCACGAGGTTGAGGCCGATATAGACCGCGGCGAAGATCAGCCCGCAGGCCTGCACGACCGGGACGTCGCGCTTCGAGACATGGTCGACGAGATATTGCCCCATGCCCGGATAGACGAAGACGACCTCCACCACCACGACGCCGACGACGAGATAGGCGAGGTTCAGCATCACCACGTTCACCACCGGCGCCACCGCGTTGGGGAAGGCGTGGCGGGCGACGACGGCGAAGGGCCGGAGCCCTTTCAACTCCGCCGTCTCGACATAGGCGGATTCCATGACGTTGAGGATCGCCGCCCGCGTCATCCGCATCATGTGGCCGAGGACGACGAGGACGAGCACGAGCGCGGGGAGGGAGACGGCGTAGAGCCGCTCCCCGAGGCTCATCCCCTCATGCACGGCGGCGAGCGAGGGGAAGATGCGGAAATTGACCGAGAGGAAGAAGATCGCGATGTAGCCGAGCAGGAATTCGGGGATCGAGACGGTGGCGAGGGTGAAGGTGGAGATCACCTTGTCCGGCCACCGGTCCCGGTAGCGCGCCGCGAGGAGGCCAAGCCCTATGGCGAGGGGCACGGCGATCACGGCGGCCGTCGCGGCCAGGAAGAGCGTGTTGCCGAGCCGCCGCCCCAAGGCCTCCGCGATGTCCTGCCCGTTCGTCAGCGCCGTGCCGAGATCGCCCTGCAGGACGCCGCCCAGCCAGTTGAGATAGCGGGTCAGCGGCGGGTCGTTGAGCCCCAGCTCCGCGCGCAGATTGGCGAGCGCCACCGGCGTCGCCGATTGCCCGAGGATGCTCTGCGCCACGTCGCCCGGCAGGATCATCGTGCCGGCGAAGAGGAGGACGGAGGCCGCCCAGAGGAGGAGGACGCCCAGCGCGACGCGCCGGGCGACCAGGATCAGGACAGGATGCACAAGGCGGCCCTCAGGCCATCCAGGTGTACCAGGAGGCCCGGCCCGTCATCATCTCGCCGTTCGGATCGTCATACCAGCCGGCGATCGCGTCCGCATGCGCGTCCACGAAGTCGTTGAACATCGGGCAGATGAGGCCGCCCTCCTCATGGAGGATCT
>JAUHWJ010000526.1 GCA_030424705.1 Alphaproteobacteria bacterium
GATCGACCGGGATTACGCCTATTCGCGGCGGGACGCGAAGGGGCTGAGCTTCGGCGAGGAACTGGCCCGCATCGGCTGGAAGGGCTCCGAGCCCGCCGGCGCGCGGAAGATGCGCGCCTTCTTCGAGCTCCACATCGAACAGGGCCCGATCCTGGAGGCCGAGGGCAAGGACATCGGCATCGTCACCCACGGGCAGGGCCTCTGGTGGCTCCAGGTCACGCTGACGGGGCGGGACGCGCATACCGGCTCCACGCCGATGGCGATGCGCGTCAACGCCGGCCTCGGCATGGCCCGCGTCACGGAGTTGGTCCACACCATCGCCATGTCGGAGCAGCCGGACGCGGTGGGCGCTGTCGGCCATGTGGAAGTCTATCCGAACTCCCGCAACGTCATTCCGGGCAAGACCGTCTTCACCGTCGATTTCCGCTCGCCGGAACTCGCGAAGCTGGAGCGCATGAAGGCCCGGCTGGAGGCCGAGGCGCCGAAGATCGCCGCCGAACTCGGCCTCGGGATCGAGATCGAGCCGGTCGGCCATTTCGACCCGGTGACCTTCGACGAAGGCTGCGTCACGGCGCTCCGCGGAGCCGCCGAACGGCTCGGCTACTCGCATCGGAACATCGTCTCCGGCGCCGGGCATGACGCCTGCTGGATCAACCGCATCGCCCCGACCGCGATGGTCATGTGCCCCTGCGTCGGCGGCCTCTCCCACAACGAGGCGGAGGAGATCACGAAGGACTGGGCGGCGGCGGGGGCGGACGTGCTGCTCCATGCGGTGGTGGAGACGGCGGAGATCGTGGGGTGAGGGATGCGGTTCGTTCCCCGGCCCCGGACTTGATCCGGGGCCTCGACGAGGGAGGCGCGCCATCCCCTTCTTCACCTATACCCTCGCCTCCCGCCCCCGCGGCGCCCTCTATACCGGCTGCGCCAATGACCTCCGCCGGCGCGTGGAGCAACACCGCGCCGGAGCGGTCGAGGCGCATACCCGTAACTACGGCATCCACACGCTCGTCTGGTTCGAGGTCCACGAGACCCTCAACGACGCGCTGCAGCGCGAACGGCAAATCAAGCGCTGGCGAAGGGCATGGAAACACGCCCTCATCGCGGAGCACAACCCGCACTGGCGCGACCTCTGCGATCAGGTTCCCTTGTAAAGCCGCCGAGGCCCCGGACTTGATCCGGGGCCCCGACGAGCGGAGCGCAACGGGGCGAAGGCTTCCTCGCAACGCCCGTGGCCGCCGCTCCGCCCAACCCATCGAGGTCCCGGATCAGGTCCGGGACCTGTCGCCACAGGACAGGACCTCGCCATGACCATCATCAAGAACGGAACCATCGTCACCGCCGACCTCACCTACAAGGCGGACGTGCGGATCGAGAACGGCCGCATCTCGGAAATCGGCCCGAACCTGACGGGCGGCCCAACGCTCGACGCGACCGGCTGCTATGTCATGCCCGGCGGCATAGACCCCCACACCCATCTCGAAATGCCCTTCATGGGCACCTACAGCGCGGACGATTTCGAGAGCGGCACCCGCGCCGCCCTTTCCGGCGGCACCACGATGGTGGTGGATTTCGCCCTCCCCGCCCCGGACCAGCCGCTGACGGACGCGCTCGCCATGTGGTCCAACAAGGCGGTGAAGGCGAATTGCGATTATTCCTTCCACATGGCGATCACCTGGTGGGGGGAGCGCGTCTTCGACGACATGCCGAAGATCACGGCGGCGGGCATCAACACCTTCAAGCATTTCATGGCCTACAAGGGCGCGCTGATGGTGAATGACGACGAGATGTTCGCCTCCTTCCGCCGCTGCGCGGAGATCGGCGCCCTCCCCCTCGTCCATGCCGAGAACGGGGACGTGGTGGCCGAGCTTCAGGCGAAGCTCATGGCGGAGGGGAACAACGGCCCCGAGGCGCATTCCTATTCCCGCCCCGCCGAGGTGGAGGGGGAGGCGACGAACCGCGCCATCATGATCGCGGACATGGCGGGCGTGCCGCTCTACATCGTCCACACCTCATCGGAGGATGCGCACGAGGCGATCCGCCGGGCGCGGCAGAACGGGCGGCGCGTCTATGGCGAGCCGCTGATCCAGCATCTCGTGCTCGACGACAGCGAATACGCCCACCCCGATTGGGACCATGCCGCGCGGCGCGTCATGTCCCCGCCGTTCCGGAACAAGAAGCATCAGGACAGCCTCTGGGCCGGCCTCGCCGCAGGTTCGCTGCAGGTCGTGGCGACGGACCATTGCGCCTTCACGACCGAGCAGAAGCGCTATGGCGTCGGCGACTTTACCAAGATCCCGAACGGCACCGGCGGGCTGGAGGACCGGATGCCGGTGCTCTGGACGCATGGCGTCGCCACCGGGCGGCTGACGATGAACGAATTCGTCGCCGTCACCTCCACCAACATCGCGAAGATCCTCAACTGCTATCCCCGCAAGGGCGCGGTGATGGTCGGCGCGGACGCCGACCTCGTGGTGTGGGACCCGGCTCGGGAGAAGACGATCAGCGCCGCCAGCCAGCAGAGCGCCATCGACTACAACGTGTTCGAGGGCATCAAGGTGAAGGGCCTCCCCCGCTTTACCCTCACCCGCGGCCATGTCGCCGCCACGGAGGGC
>JAUHWJ010000011.1 GCA_030424705.1 Alphaproteobacteria bacterium
TCGGCGAAACGCTCCGCGATCATCTGGGCGACGGGGATGGAGCGGGCGGTGGCGAGGGCGCAATAGTCGAGCCCGGGGCAGGCGATGATGTCCGTCACCAGCCCGCGGTTCGCCGCGTCGAGCCCCTGGGCGCGGAGGCGGGACCACACGGCGTAGAGATCGTCGAGCGCGACATGGGGGAGGACGATGTTCTGCTCGTGCGTCACGCGCAGTTCGTCCAGCGACCAGCGCTCCGCGACCTCCGCCATCATGCGCATCTGCTCCGCCGTCGCATCGCCCGGCGCGCCGCCGATGGGCTTCAGCGAGATCGTCGCCGCCGCGTAGCCGGGGACGCGGTGGGGGTGGACGTTGCGGCGGGCCCAGGCGGCGAAGGCGGCATCTTCCCGCTTCATCCGCTCGAAGAGCGCGCTCGTCCCGGCCCGCTCGCGATAGGCGGGGGGCGCGAAATAGGCTTCGATCCGCGCGACCTCGGCGGCGTCGGGCGCCGCCGTGCCGTCCATCGCGGCGAATTCCTCCTCGACGAGGCGAGCATATTCCTCGATCCCGACCTCATGGACGAGGATCTTGATGCGCGCCTTGTACTTGTTGTCCCGCCGCCCGAAGAGGTTGTAGATGCGGAGGCAGGCTTCGAGATAGGGCAGGAGGTCCGCCTTCGGCAGGAAGTCCCTGATCACCTTGCCGATCATCGGCGTCCGCCCAAGCCCGCCGCCGACGAAGAGCCGGTAACCGGGCTCGCCCGCTGCATTCCGCACCAGCTGCACGCCGATGTCATGGACGCGGATCGCCGCCCGGTCCGCCTCCGCGCCCGTCACCGCGATCTTGAACTTGCGGCCGAGGAAGGTGAATTCCGGGTGGAGGGAGGACCACTGGCGGATCAGCTCGCAGGTCGGCCGCGGATCCTCGATCTCGTCGGGCGCGACGCCGGCGAAAGGGTCCGTCGTCGTGTTGCGGATGCAGTTTCCGGATGTCTGGATCGCGTGCATCCCGACCTTCGCGAGATCGTCGATGATGTCCGGCGCGTCGCGCAGCTTGGGCCAGTTGAACTGGATGTTCTGCCGCGTGGTGAAATGGCCGTAACCGCGGTCATACTTTTCCGAAATCTCGGCAAGCGCCCGCATCTGCCCGCCGTTCAGCACGCCATAGGGGATGGCGACGCGCAGCATGTAGGCGTGAAGCTGGAGGTAGAGGCCGTTCATCAGGCGGAGGGGGCGGAACTCCTCCTCCGTCAGCGCGCCGGAGAGGCGGCGCGCGACCTGGTCGCGGAACTCCGCCGCGCGCGCCTCGACGAAGGCGGCGTCGAACTCGTCATAACGATACATGGGGGGCTCCGGTCAGGCCGCGTCGCGGAGCGGGGCGGCTGCGCCATAGGCGAAGGTCGGCTCCCGGTCAGCCCGGATCGCCTCGCGCCGGAGGCGGGGGCGGCCCGCATCGTCCAGCTCCACGAGATAGGCGCCGACGACGCGCGCGCCTTCCGCCGGGTCCGCCGCGCGGGCGGATAGGCGGGCGGCCTCCGCCTCGTCCCGCGCGATCAGCGCCGCGGAGAGGCTGGGGGACCAGATTTCGCCCGTCCACCACACGGCGTCCCCTTCGAGGAGGTCGTTGGCGGTGAGCGCGACGGGGATGAAGGGCTTTGCCATGGTCCGGTCCTTTCCGTTCAGGCGATTTCGTGGAGGCGCGCGAGGGTGCGCGGGCTGGCCGGCGCGAGGCGGGCGGCGGCGGCCTCCGCGGCGCGGAGCGCGTCGGCGAATCCGGCGGCGAGATAGCCGGCGCCGCCGACCACCTCCCGCCCGCCGCCGATGGTGAAGACGCCGGGAACCTCCGTCTCCCCCGTCGCCGCGTCGGCGACGGGCGTGAGGCCCGTGAGGCCGCGGCCGGCATATTCGAGTCCCGCCTCGACCAGGAGGAGATGGGCGTCGAAGGCGCGGCTCCCGGCCTCGCCCCGCGCCTCGACCGCTTCGAGGCGGCCGCCCTCGGCGCGGAGCCGCTCCACGGCGCCCTGGAAGATGTCGAGCCCCGAACCGGCGGCAGCGGCGAGGCGCGCCGCCCGCTCCTCGTTCGCGCGGAGCGGAAGGGCGTGGATCAGCGTGACGCGCCGGGCGCCGGGCGCGGCGGCGAGGGCGGCGTCGATCGCGGCCGGGCCCTCGCCCACGACGGCGACGGCGCGCGCATCCCGCCCGACCGCGCCGTCATAGCGGATCGCGTCGGTGGAGACGGTTGAGACGCCCTCGGCGACGAGCCGCTTCGGCCGCATCGCCCCGGCGCCGCCCGCGAAGATGACGGCGGCGCCGGTGATCGTCTCCCCGGTCTCCGTCTCCAGATTGAAGCCGCCTTCGAGCCCACCCCAGAGCGCGGTGGCGCGCCGCCCGTAGAGGCGGAGCGGGCGGAAGGGCGCAAGCTGCGCCTCGAGCCGCGCGGCGAGCGCGCCGGCGGAAACCGGCCCCGCTCCCGGAGCGTCCTCGATCACGCCCTCGGGATAGAGCGCGGCGAGCTGGCCGCCGGCGAAGGAGAGGGAATCGACGATGACCGGGCGGACGCCGCGCATGCCGAGCTGAAAGGCGGCGTAAAGGCCGACGGGGCCGGCGCCGACGACAAGGGCCGGCAGGGCGGTCTTCTCCTGGCTGCGAGGCTTCATGGCGCGTTTCTCCGTTTTCCGGGCGGCTGACTGAGAACCTAGGCGCGCTGCATGTGGATAGCAATAAAACACACAAAGGAAGAATCACAAGTAATATTTAACATTACATGAGTGTTTATATGGCCGGTTTGCCCTCCATCCCTGAATCCGCTAACCCCTGCGCGAAGAGACCGAGAGAGGGCGCCCTTGAGAGACTTCCTGTTGCGGCCGATCTGCGAAGCCGGGGCTGGCGGCGACGGCATGACCCTGGCGGGCGGCCCTGTCCGCTTTCACAAGGTCGAGACGGTGAGCGTCAACCGCGACTCCCGGAAGCTCCCTTTGAAATCGGTGGCGCCCGACGCCCTCGCCACTTTCGCGGCGCCGCGGGCTCCGATGGCGGGCGTGGCGTTCGACCGGCCGCAGGTGATGGGCGTTCTGAACGTGACGCCGGACAGCTTCTCCGACGGACGGCCGGGCGAGAGCGTGGGCGAGGCGGCGCAGCGCGGGCTCGACATGGCGGAGGCGGGCGCGGCCTTCATCGATGTGGGCGGCGAGTCGACGCGGCCCGGCGCGCGGCCCGTCAGCCCGGCGGAGGAGCTGGAGCGCGTGCTGCCCGTCATCGAGCGGATGGTCGCTTCGGGGCTGAGCGTTCCGATCTCCATCGACACGCGCAACGCCTCGACGGCGCGCGCCGCGATCGAGGCGGGCGCCGCGATCTGGAACGACGTCTCCGCGCTGTCGCACGACCCGGACTCGCTGGCGCTCGCCGCCTCGCTCTCCTGCCCCGTCGTGCTGATGCACGCGCAGGGCGATCCGCGAACGATGCAGGACGCGCCGACCTATCGCCATGCGCTGATCGAGGTCTACGCCTGGCTCGAGGCGCGGATCGCGGCCTGCGCGGAGGCGGGCGTGGCGCCTGAGCGGGTGATCGTCGACCCCGGGATCGGCTTCGGCAAGATGGGGGCGCACAACCTTCAGCTCCTCGCCGGGCTCGCGGCCTTCCACGGGCTTGGGCGGCCGCTGATGGTCGGCGCCTCGCGCAAGCGCTTCATCGGCGCGCTGACCGGGGTGGACGAGCCTTGCGCGCGGCTCGCCGGCTCGCTCGGCGCCGCCCTCGCCGCGGCCGGGCAGGGCGCGCATATCCTCAGGGTGCATGACGTGGCGGAGACCCTTGCGGCGCTGACCGTCTGGTCCGCCGCCTCCGGCTTTGGGGAGGAGCGGCGGTGAGCGGGCTCTTCGGCACGGACGGCGTGCGCGGCGAGGCGAACGGAAGCGTACTGACCGCGGAGACGGCGATGCGCCTCGCCATGGCCGCGGGGCGCTATTTCACGCGCGGGGCGCATCGCGTCGTGATCGGGAAGGACCCGCGGCTTTCCGGCTACATGCTGGAGGCGGCGATGCAGGCGGGCTTCACCTCCGTCGGCATGGAGGTGCTACGCACCGGCCCGATCCCGACCCCGGCGATCGGGATGCTCACGCGGTCCATGCGCGCCGATATCGGCGTGATGATCTCCGCCTCGCATAACGGGTTCGAGGACAATGGCCTGAAGTTCTTCGGCGCGGACGGGTTCAAGCTCTCGGACGAGGACGAGGCGGGGATCGAGGCGCTGATGGACCGGCCCCATCTCGCCCCCTCGCGGGAGATCGGGCGGGCCAAGCATCTCGACGACGCGGTCGGCCGCTATATCGAGGTGGCGAAGGCCAGCTTCCCGAAGGCGCTCTCGCTTTCCGGGCTGAAGGTAGTGGTCGATTGCGCGAATGGCGCGGCCTATCGCACCGCGCCGACCGTGCTCTGGGAACTGGGCGCGGAGGTGCTGCCGCTTGGCGTCACGCCGAACGGGACCAACATCAACGAGAAATGCGGCTCGACAGCGCCGGAGGCCGCCGCCGCCTGGGTCGTCGCCAACGGCGCCGCGCTCGGCGTCGCGCTCGACGGGGACGCGGACCGGGTGATCCTGATCGACGAGACCGGGCGGATCGTGGACGGCGACCAGATCATCGCGCTGATCGCGGCGCGCTGGCGCGAGGCGGGGCGGCTTTCTGGGCGGGCCGTCGTCACCACCGTGATGTCGAACATGGGGCTCGAACGGATGCTCGGCGGCGTCGGGCTCGGGCTTGTGCGCACCCCGGTCGGGGACCGGCATGTGGTGCGGGAGATGCGGGCGCGGGGGCTCAATCTCGGCGGCGAGCAATCCGGCCATGTCGTCCTCACCGATTACGCCACGACGGGGGACGGGCTCGTCGCCGCGCTCCAGGTGCTCGCGGCGATCCAGCAGAGCGGGAAGCCGGCCTCCGAGGTGCTGCGGATGTTCGCGCCGCTGCCGCAGGTGCTGGAGAATGTGCGCTACCGCCGCGAGGGGCCGGACCCGATGCAGGCGGCGCCCGTTCTCGCGGCGATCCGGGACGGGGAGGCTCGGCTCGCCGGGACGGGGCGGTTGCTGATCCGCCGCTCCGGCACGGAGCCGGTGATCCGCGTCATGGCCGAGGGCGAGGACGAGGCGCTGGTGCGCGAGATCGTCTCCGGCATTGCAGCGGAAGTGGCTGGCGCCTGAACGCGGCTGCCGTGAGAAAATGCACATCCGCGCCGACAATGCGGGCGCATGGTTCTTTTCGCGAGCGGGGATAACTCGCTTAGGTAAGAAACCGAATTGCGATTGCAAGCCTGCGGTCTGCGACCTAATGTCGTTTTGTAGACTTGTGACCTGTATCCAAGGCGTTGTGCGCGCCCGATGGAAAGACAAGATGAGGGGCTTGGCGATATTCGGACGGATCGCGGCGGCGATCATGCTTTTCGGGTTCGGAACCGTGGCGGCTCTCGGGGGAGAGGCCACGCTCGGCGTTGCGCTCGGGGCGACGACTTGCGGCGCCTCGACCTGCCATTCGGCGGCGGAGCCCTGGCCGAATTCGGCCGTCAGCCAGCGGGAATACATCGTCTGGAAGGAGAGCGACCCGCACGCGAATTCGTGGACGGCGCTGACCTCGCCGCGCGCGAAGGCGATCACGGCGCGGCTCGGCCTCGGCGCGCCGACGGAGCAGAAGCTCTGCCTCGGCTGCCATGCGCTGCCGCTGCCGCCGGAAAAGCGCGAGGAGAGTTTCGACATCACGGAAGGCGTGACCTGCGAGGCCTGCCACGGCCCGGCCTCGGCCTGGCTCGGCGTCCATACCGCAGGGCTCTATTTCTACGGCGAGAACCTCGCTAACGGCATGTATCCGACGACGGACCCGTCGGCCCGCGCCGATCTCTGCCTCGGCTGCCATGTGGGGGACGGGGAGCGTTTCGTCAGCCACAACATGATGGCGGCCGGGCATCCGACGCTGCCGTTCGAGCTCGGTTTCTATTCGTGGTTCACCAAGACGAACCCGGAGAACCGCGCCGGCTACGCCCATTTCACTGTCGATGACGATTATCTCCAGCGGAAGCCCTGGCCCTTCGGCGTCAGGGTCTGGGCGCTGGGGCAGGTGGCGCAGGCGCGGCGGATCCTCGAGCTTGTCGTCGACCCGAAGAACGGGCCGAAGGGGCTCTTCCCCGAGCTGTCGCATTTCGAATGCCGCGCCTGCCACCGTTCCCAGAAGGGGCCGGGGGTGGAGAGGGTGGCGCTGCCGCGGATCAAGTCCGCCAACATCCTCTTCGCGGGCTTTGCGGCGGAGCTGGTGGACCCGGGCCTCGCCGCGCGCATCCGCGAGGATGTGGAGGAGCTGAAGCGCCGCTCCGCCGAGAGCTGGGAGGCGGTGATCGCCTCCTCCGCAAACCTCAAGCGCACGCTCGAAGCGGTGGAAGCGAAGCTGAAGGCGCATGAGTTCACGGTGGAGGACAACCGCCGCTCCCTCATCCGCATCGCCCGCGCCTATCAGGACGGGCGGCTCGCCGAATACGAGGCCGCGGAGCAGGCCGTGCTCTCCGCCGGCTCTCTGGTGGACGAGCTGGACAGGCTTGACGCCCTTTCCGCAGCGGACGCCGCTTCCGCGCTCGAGGCGATGGCGCGGGGCGTTTCCGCGTTCGCCTCCGCCAACGCCTATTCAGCCGCCGATGTGCGCGCCTCCCTCGGGGAAATCGCGCGCATCGCCGCCAGATGAGGATTCACAAAATGCGACCGCTCCTGTTCGCCGCCCTCGCCCTCCTCGGGTTCGCCGGGGCCGCCGCAGCGCAGGCGGAAACGCCGACGGACTCGACGCTCTCCGTCGCGCAACGGAGCGAGCTCCGCGCGCCGGCCGATCCGCATGCGGCGGTCTTCAAGGAATCGGAGTTTCCCTCCGCCGTCCAATGCGCGGAATGCCATCAGAAGATCTTCTGGCAATGGGCCTCCTCCAACCACGCCTATGCCTCGATCAGCCCGATGTTCCACCGCTTCGAGCAGCGGCTGAACGAGCTCGCCTCCGGCACGATCAACACCTTCTGCGTGCGCTGCCACCAGCAGATCGGCACGCAGCTCGCCGAGCCGCGGGAGCAGCCGCTCTGGGAGCGGAGCCAGATCGCGCGGGAAGGGATCACCTGCGTGACCTGCCACCGCGCCGCCGCGCAGTTCGGCAAGGTGAACGGGGAACGGCACATCACGCCCGGCACGATCTACGAGCCGATGAAGGGCGCCGGCAACGGCCCCGGCATCGCGACGGTGCTGGAGGATGCGGACCGCTACGGCGTCGCCACCGGGCCGCAGGACAGCGGGAGCCCGATGCATCTCGGCGCCATCGAGTTCGACCAGATCTCGAAATCGGAATTCTGCGTCTCCTGCCATCAGGTCGCCGTGCATCCCGGCATCAAGCTCGAAGTCGTGTGGGAGCAGTATCGCGCCTCCCCGGCGGCGGAGAAGGGCATCACCTGCCAGGATTGCCATATGGGCAAGGACCCGGGCCTGCATAACGGCTACGAGACGTGGCCCGTCGCCATCGTGAACGGGCGGCCCGTGGGCGACCCGAACCGGAAGCATTCGAACCACGCCTTCTTCGGGCCGGGCTATCCCATCGCCCATCCCGGCATCTTCCCCTTCAACCCGCGGGCGCTGAACTGGTCCATCACCGAATGGCTGCGGTTCGACTGGCGCGCCGGCTGGGGTTCGCCCGACTGGGAGGACCGGCTGGCGCGAGGGGACGTTTCCGCCGAATTCCCCGATGTCTGGCGCGAGCGGCAGGAGCGGGAGACGGCGCGCTATGTGCTCGACCAGAACCTGCGGCTGCTGGAGCTGAAGCGTCAGGACCGGATCGCGGTGATGGAGAATTCCTCCCGCCTCGACGGGCCGTTCTTCGACGATGGCGGGCCAAAGGTGGGCCGCGACCTGAACTTCCGCTTCCGCGTCAACAACATCGACGAAGGGCACAACCTCCCCTCGGGCTCGCTCGGCGCGCAGCCCGAGATCTGGCTCAACGTCGCGCTGATCGACCCGGACGGGAAGACGGTGTTCGAGTCGGGCTATGTGGACAGCATCGGCGACATGGCGGACATCCACTCGACCGATGTGGCGGCCGGGACGATCAAGCATGACGACCAGCTCTTCAACCTCCAGACCAAGTTCCTCGTCACCTCGGTGAAGGGGCCTGACCGGGAGATGTATCTGCCGGTCAATTTCGACATCGACCAGATTCCCCATATCCGGCCCTCGGGCGTTCCCTCCTCCGTGCTGAACCATCCGCCCTTCATCCGGATGGAGGGCCGATCCATCCCGCCGCTCGGGTTCAAGGATGCGGAATACAAGGTGCCGGGCGAGCTGATCGACCGGCCGGGGACGTGGCGCATCCAGGGGCGGCTCCGGAGCCGGGCGGAGCCGATGTATTTCATGCGCTTCGTCCTCGCGACGGAGGAGATGGAGCGGACGATGAACGAATGGATGATCGACATCCACCCCGTCGCCGTCGAGTTCGAGGTGACGGAGTGAGCCTCGCGAGCCTTCTCCGGCGCGGCGCTTCCGCCGCCGCCCTGCTCGCCGCCGGGGCGTCTGCGGCGGCCGGTGCGCCGATCGACCTCGGCCTCGCGCTCGACGAGGCGGACCGGGCGCTGCTGCTGGCCGCGCCGCTCGCCGCTGCGCCGATCCGCGGCTTTCCGGGGCGCGGGGCGATGGAGATCGCCGACCTCGCGGCCGAACTTCGCCCGCACGAGCGCGACCCGCGGACGCGGGAGATCGAGTTCGATGACGGGGCCTTCAAGCCGGACCCGACCTATTCCGAGGTCTACGACCCGGAGGCGCAGATCCAGATCTACGGCGGCAAGAGCGCGGTGCCCGTCGTCCGCCCTTTGCTCGAGATCGGGCGCGACCTCTACGGGCCGGGCGAGATCGGCGAGGGCATCGCGATCTTCGGGGAGAAGAACCGGATCACGCCGCAACTCCTCCTCTTCGGCGACGCGCGGACGGCCATCGCCTACAACAAGGACGCGACGGGCAAGGAGGTCGGGCAGGCGGCGGTGGACCTCAACCTCTTCGCCAACCTCCAGCTGACGGGCACGGAGCGCGTGCTGATGTTCTGGGAGCCGCTGCAGAACGGCGCGAACCAGACGCGGTGGGAGTTCGCGGGCCCGGACCGGGACCGGAAGCAGGACCCGAGCGTGAAGCTCGGCAACCAACCGACGACGCTCTTCTTCGAGGGCGATCTCGGCGCCATCGTCGCGGGGCTTTCGGACGAATACCAGCCGTGGGACCTCCCCTTCTCCTTCGGGCGGATGCCGCTCCTCTTCCAGAACGGGATCTGGCTGGAGGACGCCTTCATCGGCGCCGCCTTCACGATCCCGGCGAAGAACAGCGCCGCGCTCGGGATCACGAATTTCGACCTGACCTTCTTCGGCGGCGCCCAGGAGATCACGACCCCGGGCGTGCGGAACGGCGCCGGCCAGCAGGATGACGCGGAGGCGGCGATGATCGGCGTCGCCGGCTTCTTCGACGTGGCGGAGGGCTATCTCGAGACGGGGGTCGCCTATATCCACGACAAGGACAAGTCCGACGGCGACTTCTCCTATCTCAACCTCACCGCCGGTTTCTCGAAGCGGTATTTCGGGATGGTCTCCAACGCCACGCGCGCCATCGTGAATGTCGGGCAGGCGCCGGGCGGCGGGCGGAAGAAGGCGGCGAACGGGTTCCTGCTGCTCTCGGAGAACGCGTTCATCACGCATCTGCCGCTGACTCTGATCCCCTACGCCAATTTCTGGCTCGGCAAGGACAACCCGCAATCCGTAGCCCGCGCCGGGGCGGCGGGCGGGGTGCTGAAGAATACCGGCCTCGCCTTCGAGACGGACAACCTCACCGGCTTCCCTACGCTCGACCCGACGGCGGGGGACACGCTGGGCGGGGCCATCGGGGTCCAGTATCTCTTCGGGCTCGACCAGCAGCTCGTCGCCGAGGTCGCCGCCGTGATCCCGTGGGACGGGGAGAACGGGGCGGTGAGCGACAACCAGTATGCGTTCAGCCTGCGCTACCAGATCCCGATCACGAACCAGTTCATCATCCGCGCCGATGCGATCTACGGCGTGCAGGACGGGCCGGCGGACGACCTCTACGGCGCGCGGCTGGAGCTTCGCTACAAGTTCTGAGCCGGGGCGGGCACGGAAAAGGGCGGCCCATGGGGCCGCCCTTCGCATGTCCGGCGCCAGGTCAGGCCGCGCGCGCGGCCTTGCGGCGCTTGCGCCATCCGAGCCCGCCGAGGAGCGCCGCGCCGGTGAGCGCGAGCGGCAGCGCGGCCGGGACGGGGACAGGCTGTATCGCGAATTCGCCGCTGAACGTGGCGGAGGCCGGCGGCGCGCCAAGACCGGTCGCGCCGAGAAGCGCGTCCGAGAGGAAGGTCGTCAACCCGAAGGTTCCTTCGACAGCGTTTCCGCCGAACCCGGTCAGCGCGACGGAAAAGGCGACTTCGGGCAGGAGCGGGGCGAAGGGCAGCAGGTCGGTGAGGGATGTTCCGAAAAGCGAGAGATCGACATCCTTGATGTCGAACACGCCTTCGATGAGCGGCGGCGCGAAAGTCGTCACGTCGATCGTCGGTCCGAAGATCGCGAGCCCGGCGAAGAGGAGATCGTCGATCACGACCGGGCCCGTCTCCGCCGACCCGCTGAACACGGTGGAGCCGTTGAGGCCGATTTCGGCGGAGGCGATGAAATTCCGTGGCGCCGACGTGCCCGCCAGGTTCGATGCGGCGAAGAAGGAGCCGGAGATCAGGACGTCGAATCCGTCCACGCCGCGCTCCGAGGTGAAGGTTCCCGATGCGCCGGCGATGGCGCCGCCCGGCGGCGCGACAGGCGCGGCGATGGCCGCAGTCGCTGCGAGCAGGCCGACGGCGAACGCAGATGCGAGCGAGAAATGTCTCACGGGCAACTCCTGATTGAAGCTTTCTTACCGCTCACCCGAATCGGCCGCGCCCGTCAAGCCGGTTTGCGCCGCCCCGCCGTCGCCGCGTAGAGCACCGCAGGGGCGGAAAGGACGAGGCCGGCGGCGACGAGACCGGCATGGGAAAGCCCCGTCTCCCCCCCGCCCGGCATGGCGAGGAGGAAGCCGCCGACAGCGAGCGCGGTGCGTAGGGCGAGGCCCGCGGCGCCGTCCCCCAGCCGCCCGACGAGGCTCAGATAGCCCTGAAGCGCCGCGGAAATAAGCCAGATTCCGACGAGCGCGGTGGTGAGGGTGACCAGCACCTCCTCCGTCGTCCCCTCGCCCACCAGCGCCGGGTTCAGGATGAAGAAGAAGGGGGCGATGTAGATGACGCCGCCGAGGCGCATCGCCTCCAGCCCCGTCCGCATCGGCCCGGCGCCCGCCATCGTCGCCGCAGCGAACGCCCCAAGCGCTACCGGCGGTGTGATAAAACTCACCATGCCCCAGTAGAGGATGAAGAGATGGACGGCGAGCTGGTTCAGCCCCGCCTGCTCCAGCGCCGGGGCGAGCACGACGGCGAGGAAGATGTAGCACGCCGTCACCGTCATCCCCATGCCGAAGACGAAGGCGGTAAGCGCCCCCATCAGGATCAGGGCGATGGTCGACTCGCCGGCGAGGAAGATCAGCTCGTTCACCAGCGTGCCCGCGAGGCCTGTGGCCGAGAAGGCGCCGACGATGAGGCCGACGCCGAGCAGCACCGCCGTCAGCTCCGCCAGCGCGCGCCCGATACCGACGACGAGCGTGAGCACGCCTGCGCCGGTGAAGCGGTGCCGCTTCAGGAGCTGGTTGATGAGGAGGAGGAGCGCGGTGGCGTAGAAGGGCGCCAGCGTCTCCATCCGCCAGGCGACCATCAGGAAGATGAGGACGGCGAAGACGGCGATATAGGGCCAGCCTTCCTTCATCGCGCCGGAAAGGCTCGGCACCTCCGAGCGCTCCAGCCCCTTCAGCCCGCGCCGCGCGGCGTAGGCGTCGATCTGCGCGAAGAGGCCGAAATAGAAGAGGAGCGAGGGGATCGCCGCCGCCATCGCGATTTCGATATAGGGGCGCGAGAGGAAGGAGGCCATGACGAAGGCCGTCGCCCCCATGATCGGCGGCATGAGAACGCCGCCGGTGGAGGCGCAGGCCTCCGTCGCCGCGGCGTAGCGGGCGGAAAAGCCGGTCTTCTTCATCGCGGGGATGGAGACGGCGCCGGTCGTCAGCACGTTGGAGATGACGGAGCCCGACATCGAGCCCATGAAGCCCGATGCGAAGATCGCCACCTTCGCCGCCCCGCCGCGGAAGCGGCCCACAAGCGCGAGGGCGAGGTCGTTGAAGAACTTGCCGCCGCCCGTCTGCTGCAGCACCGCGCCGAAGAGGATGAAGCCGATCACGAGGGAGCCAAAGGCGCGCATCGGTATGCCGAAGGAGCTTTCGGACGAGATCATGTGATAGGGCGCGAGATCCCAGAACGGGGAGGCGAAGCCCGAGATCGGGCCCGGCATCCTGTCCGCCACCGTCGGGTAGAGCGAGATCAGCGCCACGAGAATGAAGAGGACGAGCCCGCCGGCGCGGCGCGTGCCTTCGAGGATCAGCGCATAGAGGAGGATCGCGGCCCAGCGCGCCTCGTCTGGCGCGGCGAATTCCCAACCGCTTTCGAGGCTTTGAAGCGCGGTGGCGGCGAAATAGGCGCTGACGGCGAGGGCGAGGGCGAAGAGCGCCCAGTCATGCCATTGCGCGCCCTTCGCCCGGCTAAGCGGGAAGACGAGAAAGGTGAGCGAGAGGAAGAGCCCGGCGAGGATGTAGAGATACCGCCCCTCGATCAGCACGATCCCGAAGAGCTGGATGTTGAAGAGCTGATGGATCGAGAGCGCGATGGCGGCGAGCGTCAGGATCGCCGTCGCCAGCTCCGCGGCGCGGGACATGGGCGCGGGCGGCGCGAGGGCCGCGTCGCGCGGGTCTGAGGATGCCATGATGCTCGCCCTTCGGTCAGGGTCGGCGCGGCGGGGCCCGCCGCGCCGAGGTCAGCCGCGCCGCTCAGAAGACGAGGGCGAATCCGCCGGCGGTGAGCGCCTCGTTCCGCTTCGCGGCCCAGGCCTCCTCCCAGTTCGCGGGGGCGGCGGCCTTCAGCTCCGCCCAGGCGGCGGCGAGCGTCTCCTGCCG
>JAUHWJ010000527.1 GCA_030424705.1 Alphaproteobacteria bacterium
ACAATGACCTCCTGAGCCTCAAGGCGAAGATCGGCTGCACCGTCATCTTCGTCACCCATTCGGTGTTCGAGAGCGTCTTTCTCTCCGACCGGATCGTCGTCATGGCCGCCCGCCCCGGGCGGGTGGAGCGGGAGGTGGCGGTGGGCGAGCCCTATCCGCGGGACGAGGCCTTCCGCACCTCGCCGGAATACGCCGCGCTGTGTCGGGAGGCTTCCTCCGCGCTCCATGCCGCGATGGGCGAGGCGGCGTGACCGCGATCGAGGCCCCCGCCCCGCTCGACGCGGAGGAGGAGGCGCGGCTCCGCGCCGCAAGGCGCGACCGCATCGCGAAATGGGCGCTCCCCGTCATCGTCATGGCGCTGACTCTGGTGCTGTGGGACCGGATCGTCGTCTGGAACGACATCGCCCATTACATCCTGCCCGCGCCGAGCCGCGTGGCGGAGACGCTGGTGGCGGACTGGGCGATCCTCGGCCCCGCCGCCTGGGCGACGATCCAGATCACCGGCCTCGCCCTCCTCGCCGCCGTGGTGGGCGGGGTGGGGCTCGCGGTGTTCTTCACCCAGTCGCGGCTCTTCGAGCTGTCTTTCTACCCCTACGCCGTCATCCTCCAGGTGACGCCGATCATCGCCATCGCGCCGCTTCTCCGCATCTATATCGACAGCGTCTATGGCGTGCTGATCCTCTGCGCCTGGATCGTCGCCTTCTTCCCGATCCTCTCCAACACCACGCTCGGCCTCAACTCGGCGGACCACAACCTGCGCGACCTTTTCCGCATCTACGGCGCGACGCGCTGGCAGCGGCTCCGCTATCTCCAGCTTCCGGCCGCGCTCCCGTATTTCCTCGGCGGCCTCCGCATCGCCGGCGGGCTCTCGCTGATCGGCGCCGTCGTGGCGGAGTTCGTGGTGGGGACGGCGGGGCAGTCCTACGGCCTCGCCAGCCGCATCCTCGAAGCCTCCTACCGGCTCAACATCCCGCGCCTCTACGCGGCGCTGCTCCTCATCTCCGCCATCGGCGTGGTGATCTTCGCCGCGCTCTCGCTCCTCTCGCATCTCCTCTTGCGGAAGTGGCACGAAAGCGCGTTGAAGAGAGAGACATGACCGCCTTCCTCACCCTCCCCGCCGCGCACCGCCTCACCCTCGCCAACCTGAAAGCCCCCGGATGGCTGCTCGGGAAGCCGGAGAGCCTCGCCCCGCTCGACCTCTCCATCGAGGACGGGATCATCACGCAGGGCTCCGGCCAGGTGGTGGACATGAAGGGCGCAATCGCCTTCCCCGCCTTCGCCGACATGCACACGCATCTCGACAAGGGCCATATCTGGCCCCGGAGCCCGAACCCGGACGGCACGTTCATGGGCGCCCTCCAGACCGTGGCGGGGGACCGGGCGGCGCGCTGGCGGGCGGAAGACGTCCGCGCCCGCGCCGATTTCGCGCTCCGCTGCGCCTTCGCCCACGGCACGGCGGCGATCCGCACCCATCTCGATTCGATCCCCCCGCAGGACGACATCTCCTGGCCCGTCTTCCGCGAACTGCGGGAGGACTGGGCGGACAGGATCGCCCTCCAGGCCGCCTGCCTCGTCGCGGTGGACAATGTCGATGCGGACGGCGCCTTCGCAAAGACGGCGGCGACCGTCGCCGCCTCGGGCGGCGTCCTCGGCTGCGTCACCTATCCCGTCCCCGACCTCCGCGAACGCCTCCGCGCCTTCTTCGCGCTGGCCGAACGCCACGGCCTCCACGCCGATTTCCATGTGGACGAGACGCTGGACCCCGCCTCCGCCACCCTCCGCGTCATCGCCGAGACGGCGAAGGAGACGGGCTTCGCCGGCCGCATCGCCGTCGGCCATTGCTGCTCCCTCTCCGCGCAGCCCGAAGCCGAGGCGCTGGCGACGCTCGACCTCGTCGCCAAGGCCGGGATCGACGTCGTCTCCCTCCCCCTCTGCAATCTCTACCTGCAGGACCGTCACGCCGGCCGAACCCCCCGGATGCGCGGCGTCACGCTGGTCCACGAGATGAAGGCGCGGGGGATCAACGTCTCCTTCGCATCGGACAATACGCGCGACCCCTTCTACGCCTATGGCGACCTCGACATGATCGAGGTGATGCGGGAGGCGACGCGCATCGCCCATCTCGACCATTCCGATCCGGACTGGTCGCGCGCCTTCACCGCCAACCCCGCGAAGGCGATGGGCCTCCCCGCCCCCTCCTTCACGCCGGGCGCCCCGGCCGATCTCGTCATCGTCCGGGCCCGGAGCTGGACGGAGCTCTTCGCCCGGCCACAATCGGACCGGATCGTGATCCGCGCCGGCCGCGCCGTCGACGCGCCGCTCCCCGACTACGCCGAGCTTGACCACCTGATGGAGGCCTCTTGACCCTCGAAGCCGCGAAAGCCGCCCTCCGCCATCTCGATCTCGACGAGAACCCGGTGACGGTGAAGGCCAAGAGCCGGGATTTCTTCTGGTATTCCCCCGTGCTGAAGGAGCGGCTCGATCATGTGACGGGCGATTTCGCCGTCGCCCCGCGCTCCGAGGCGGAAGTGATCGAGGTTCTGAGGGCCTGCTACGCGCATGACGTGCCGGTCACCGTCCGCGGCGCCGGCACCGGCAATTACGGGC
>JAUHWJ010000528.1 GCA_030424705.1 Alphaproteobacteria bacterium
GCAGATGAAGCCGACCGCGTAATCCGAAAGCGCGGCGTTGCCCCAGTTGGCGATGGTCGGCTTGGTGAAGGCCTGGTTGGCGTAGGCGGCGGCGGTTTCGTATTTCGCGCCGCGGACGACGATGCCGGCGTCCGTCTCCTTCACGACATGCAGGAGCATGTCCGGGTCCTGATCCTGCGGGGCCTTGGAACGGTCCCCCTTCGGGTCGGTGTTGGCGGAGACGTGGAACGGGTCCTCCCGCAGCACCTTCAGGATATGCCGCTCGATGTTCTTCGAGAATTGCGGGTCGACCTCGTTGAGCACGTCCTGCCCGTCATAGAGGGACCACATCTCGCCGACCGTCTCGTCGCCGACGCGCGTGACGATGCCGCCGACATCCTCCATCACCGCGTCCGTCGCCCGGCGCTTGGCCCACCAGTCTCCTTGCGACTTCGGGAGCGCGTTGCCGACGGCGTTCAGCTCCTCGCCGTCCCGCACCGTCATCACCGGCTGCGTCTCCGCCTCGTGCGCCATGTCGTAGATGCGGGCGCGGATGTCGACGAGCGGCTTGAAGGCGGGATGGGTCGTGACGTCCCGCACCCGTTCGCCGTTGATGTGGACCTCGCGGCCGTCGCGGATCGAATCGCGATACTGGGCGCCTGTGCGGATCATCTTCGCCTCCCTTTCGTCGGATGAGGGGAGGATGAACGGGAAATCGGCTTCGGGAAAGCATGGCTTTCCGCATCGGGGGTTAGGCCAGGCCTAATCTTCGTTGTCTTCCCCGAAGCTGAACCGCCCGTGCTCCCGCACCGGATAGTCCGCCGGGTCGATCCCGTGCTTCGCGAGCAGCGTCCCGAGATACGAACCGGGCGGCGCGAGCCCCTCGTGCCGCTTGCCCGCGATGCGCTTGATCCGGCCCCAGAGATGGACGGTCAGCGTCTTCTCCGTGATCCGCCGCAAGGTCAGCGTGGGCCGCTTGAAGAACTCCGCCCGCGCCGGGAAGGGGGAAGGATAGAAGACCGCCTCAGCCCGCGCGAACCGCGCTTCGCCGGTCTTGTGCAGCGACCAGGTGAGCCCCTGCGGGCCCCAGACGCCCCAGGGCATTTCCGAGGCGTGCATCGGGTTCCCCTCCGCCTTCCGCCGCGCCATCTCCGCCCGCGCGGGGGCCGGGTAGAATTCCGGAATGGCGTAGGGATCCGCCACAAGGTCGAGCATCAGCCGCAGCGCCTCGCTCTCCGGCGGCAGCGCCAGCACCGCGCCGTTGAGCCGCCCCGGCTGCTCGTAGCCGAAGACATGGGGCCCGAGCCCGGCGAGCGGGCGAAGGCAATAGACGTCGGTATCGACCCAGATCGCCCCCGGCTCATGCAGCATCAGGCGGAAGCGGAAGAGATCGGAGAAGAGCGCGAGCGAGCCCGACCGCTCATGCCGGACGAAAAGCTCCGCCCCCGCCACCGCCCGCCCGTCCCTCACCTCCACGCCTTCGGGGACGCCCGAAACCGGCTCGTAGGCGTAGAGCCGCACGGGGTGGCCGATCTCCACGAAGGACGTGAGGCAAAGCCGCTCCAGCCAGGAGAGCGCGCCGCCGACCCAGAGCGCGGAGACGGGGGGAAGATCGGGCATCGCCGGGCCTTTCGCGGTTTTGTCTGTCCTAGCGCGGGGCGGAGGGAGGGGGAAGCGTGGCCGCTTCTTGAGGTTCGGACATTCGAGGCGGCCGGTTCTTCTCGAGCCGGAGCCAAAAGCGCCCGGCAGATCAGACACGCGGCTGATCTGCCCGCGGTCGTCGCCCCCCAAGTTCAAACGGGCCGACCGCGAGTCCGCGCTCGCCGCGACGCCCACGGACAGATATTCGACCGACGCGGCGGCTCGGCGCCCCTCGCCCTCCGGCTTGCGCCTCCGGGCGACGGCCTCTGCGGGCTTCCCCCGGAAGCCCGCTGATCGAGGCCGGGGAGAAGACCCTTCCGCCTGCATGGCTGTAGAGGAAAAGCGGACCTTTAGCGCGGTGCGATATTCCCCTACCGTTCCGCCGGGAGGGCTCCGCGCAATGACCAAGCCAAGACCGAATGCGAATGACCGGATCACGCCCCGGCTGGGCGCGACGACGCCTTGCGGCTTCGCCATACCCGCGGACATCCCCGCATGACCCGCCCCCTCCTCATCTCCACCATGAAGAACGAGGCGCCCTATCTTCTCGAATGGGTCGCCTGGCATCGGCTGATCGGCTTCGGCTCCCTCCTCGTCTACACCAACGATTGCGAGGACGGGACGGACGCGATGCTGGACCGGCTCACGGCGCTCGGGCTCGCCCGGCACGAGCGCAACAGGGTGCTGAAGCGCGGGCCGCAGAAGAGCGCGCTGAAGCACGCCCTCGCCCATGAGCTGACGCAGGCGGCGGACTGGCTCTATGTGACGGACGCCGACGAGTTCCTCAACATCCATGTCGGGGACGGGAGCGTGCAGGCCCTGATCGAGGCCGCGCCGGGGGCGGATTGCATCGCCGTCACCTGGCGGCTCTTCTCCCATGGCGGGGAGATCGGGTTCCGCGACGCGCCGGTGACGGAGACGATGACGGAGGCGGAGCGGCCGCTGGAGGACGGGGGCTTCCCCGACCGCTTCGCCAAGTGCCT
>JAUHWJ010000012.1 GCA_030424705.1 Alphaproteobacteria bacterium
TCCGCGCTCGTCACGACCACATGGGAGGCGAGGGCAAGCGCAACAGTCTCGCTCTCCCGGAGCCGCGCCGCGACCTCGGGCGCGAGCCCCGGCTCATGCGCCAGCGGATGATGGCAGAGCGCCAGCGGCGCCCGCGGCAGGGCGCGTATCACCGCTTCCGGAATCGCGCCATATGCCAGTCCGTCCACGATCACCGGCCCCTGCGCGCCGGCGAGGGCGCGCGCCGCAATCGCCACCTCCGCATCCGTCGGAAAGGGAAAGCCCCCCGGCAGCGCCAGCGGCGCGAGCCCGCCGGAGGAGGCGGCGATCAGCCGCTTGTCATAGACATAGCCGCCCGTGGGCGTCTCCGGGTCGCCCGGAATGGCGAGGAAGGCCGTCAGAGCGCGCCCTCGTACCAGGCGAGCGCGGCATGGCTCTCGTTCAGCGTGATCCTGAGCCGCTCCACCTCGTCCCCGCCGGGGCCGAGCGCGCCAGCCTTCGCCGCGGCGGCGATCTCGTCGAATATCCACTTCGCGAGCCATTCCGTCGTCGTCAGCTCGTCCGGCAACGTCACGTCGAGATCGGAATAGTTGAGCTTCGCCAGCGCCGCCTTCAACGCGTCCATCGCCCGCCCGATATCGACGACGATCCGCTCCGGCCCGAGCGCCTCGCGGAAGAAACAGGCGTCCACCACATAGGTCGCCCCGTGCTTGTTCTGCGCCGGGCCGAACACCTCCCCCGGCAGGGAATGGGCGATCATGATATGGTCGCGAACCTGAACGGCGTACATCTGGCCTCACTCGTATCGGATTATCGTCGCCACGCCCGGCGCGTCACGCGCCAGAAGGGCGGGCAGGCGGGCGGCAACCTCATCGAAGGGAACCTCGGTGTCAATCAGCGCGTCGAGCGCAGGATGGGCGAGGAGGTCGAGCGCCTTGGCGAGCCGCCGCCGGTGCGGCCAGCGCGGGCGGCGGCCGGGGCTAACCATGCCGACCTGGCTTGAGACAAGGCTCAGCCGCTTCGCATGGAACGCCCCGCCGAGCGGCGCCGCCACCGTTCCCTCGCCATACCAGGAAAGCTCCACAAGCCGCCCCTCCACACCGAGGCAATCCATTGCTTCCGCAAGCCCTGCCGCGCTCGCGCTGGTGTGAACGGCGATGTCGAAGTCGTGACCGGCGATTTTGCCGCTCGTGAAGTTCACATTAAGTTCAGCAGCGACGGCGGCGCGCGACTCCGACGTATCTTTCAGCAATACATCAGCGCCAGGCATGAGGGAGGCGAGATGCGCGACGAGAAGGCCGATCAGACCGCCGCCGAGAACGGCGATGCGGTCTCCGGGGCCCGCTCCCGCATCCCAGAGCGCGTTGAACGCCGTCTCCATGTTGGCGGCGAGCGCCGCGCGGCGCGGCGGCAGGCCCGGCGGCAGGGGAATCAGCGCCTCCTGCGGCAGCCGGAACCGGTCCTGATGCGGGAAGAGCGCGAAAACGTCGCGTCCCGCCAGGTCCTCCGGCCCCTCCTCGACCGTAGCCACCATCGCGTAGCCGTATTTCACCGGGAAGGGGAAATCCCCCTCCTGATGCGGCGCCCGCATCCGCTCATGCTCGCTCTCGGGCACGCGCCCCTCGAAGACGAGCCGCTCCGTCCCGCGGGAAATGAGGGAGCACCGCGCGCGGAGCCGCGCTGCGCCCTCGCCTTCCGCCGCTGGCCGGATCGCCGCGCGGCCGGGGCCGAGATGCCAGAGCGCGCGGGGCGCGGATTCGGGAGCCTTCACGATCATTGGCAAGCCATAGCCGCGGGGGCGGGCGGGCGCATCAGAAAGACTGCCTCATGACCGATCTTTCCGTTTCCGGCGCATCCACGCCGGAGTCCGCCTCGCACACGCCGGCGGGCCTCCAATCCGCCCGCGCGCTCCTCGCCCGCCGCATCCTCGTCGCCGCGCTCAATCTCGGCTCCCTCGCCGCGCTCGGCTACGCGCTCTCGCTCGTCTTCGGCGCGGGCGGCTGGACCGTGGCGGACATCGTGATCTTAGCCGCCTTCCTCGTCGGCGCGCCCTGGACGGTGATGGGCTTCTGGAACGCGATGATCGGCCTCTGGCTTCTGCACGGGGCGCGGAACGGCCTCCACGCCGCCGCGCCGCACCTCGCCGCCGGGGAAAGCGCCGCGCCGCTCCGCGCCCGCACAGCCATCCTCATGTTCCTCCGCAACGAGGACGCGGAACGCGCGCTCTCCCGCCTCGCCGCCACGCGCCAGAGCCTCGATGACACCGGGCAGGGAGACCGGTTCGACGTCTTCGTCCTGTCGGACAGCGACCAGCCGGAGGTGATAGCGGACGAAGAGGCCGCCTTCGCCCGCTGGGCGCACGTCCTCGGGCCGACCGCGCGCTACCGGCGGCGGGAGCGTAACACCGGCTTCAAGGCCGGAAACCTGCGCGATTTCCTTCGTCGCTGGGGCTCCGGCTACGAGTTCTTCCTGCCGCTCGACAGCGACAGCGTGATGGGCGGGGCGGACATCCTGCGCCTCCAGCGCATCATGGAGGCGCATCCGAAGCTCGGGATCCTCCAGTCTCTTGTCGTCGGCGCCCCGGCGGAGAGCGCCTTCGCCCGGATCTTCCAGTTCGGGATGAGGGCGGGCATGCGCAGCTTCACCATCGGCGCCGCCTGGTGGCACGGCGATTGCGGGCCCTACTGGGGCCATAACGCGATGGTCCGCGTCGCCCCGTTCCGGATGCGCTGCGCGCTCCCCGTCCTCCCGGACGGCGGCCCGCTCGGCGGCCATATCCTTTCCCATGACCAGATCGAGGCGGCCCTGATGCGCCGCGCCGGCTATGAGGTCCGCGTCCTCCCCGTCGAGGGCCAGAGCTACGAGGACAATCCGCCGACCCTCTTCGACTTCACGCAGCGCGATCTCCGCTGGTGCCAGGGCAACATGCAGTATTGGGGCCTCCTCGGACTCCGCGGGCTCCTGCCGATGAGCCGCTTCCAGGTCTTCGCCGCGATCATGATGTATGTCGGCGCCCCGGCCTGGATGCTGATGACGGTCGCCGCCGTCTCGAAGATCTGGGAAGAGGAATATGGCTCCATCGACTTCGCCTTCGCGATCTCGATGTTCTTCATCATGTTCGCCGTCTCGCTCTTCCCGAAGATCGCGGGCTGGCTCGACGTGGCGCTCCGGCCGGGCGGCGTCGCGGCCTATGGCGGCAGGCTCCGCTTCGCGGCCGGGGCGGCGGCGGAGGTGCTCTTCTCCCTCCTCCTCGCTCCCGCGGTCGCCTTCCGCGTCACGCTCTTCCTCGTCGGCCTCCTCTTCGGCAAGCGCATGGCCTGGAACGGCCAGCAGCGGGACGCGTATCGTCTGAGCTGGCTAGCCGCCTTCCGCGGGCTCTGGCCGCAGACGCTTTTCGGCATCGCCCTCTTCGCCGCGGTGGCGAGCGGCGCGCCCTCCGCGCTCCCCTGGGCCGCGCCGGTCCTCGCCGGGCTGTGCCTCTCGATCCCCTTCGCCGTGCTGACCTCGCATCCCGCGCTCAACCGGGCGGCAGTACTGGCGCGACTCTGCGCGATCCCGGAAGAATTCACGCCCTCGCACGTCCTCTCTCCGCTCTCGGCCCCGCCGCCGGCGCCGAAGCTGGCGGCGTGAGCGCCAATTCCGGGCTTCCGGCGCGCCCCATTTCGCGCTAGAGCCCGAAGCGGCGCGGGCGTGGCGGAACGGTAGACGCGAGGGTCTCAAACACCCTTTCCGCAAGGAGTGTCGGTTCGAGTCCGACCGCCCGCACCACCCCTACCCCGGCGCGCAGCGGCCCTCCCGCGCTGCGAGCCCGAGCGCCCTCGCTTCGCCCTTCAGCGCGGCGAGTTCCGCCGCCGGGTTCTCCTTGACTGCGGGCACGATCCAGAAGCCGGGGAACCACAGGAGGCCGACCGCCCCTGCGATCTCGTCGTCCCGCGCGATGGCCTCCTGCCGGGCGGAGACCTCGGCGATCCGCACGTCGAGCGCGGCGGAGCGCGCCGCGATCTCCGCGCAATCCGCCCGCGCATGGCGGAGCGCGCTCTCGCGCGTTGGCGCCACGGCCTCGGGCCGGGCTGCGCAGGCCGCCAGCAAAACGGCGACGGCGAGGATGAGGCGGTTCATCGGCTTTCCCCCTTCGTATCATCATCGCCGCGCGGCCCCTCGCGGGCAAGGCTTCAGGCAAAGCTCCGAAGCCGGTCGATCGAAAGCGTCCCCAGCACCCGCCGCTCCGGCGCGACGGGGACGAAGAGCGCCGTCAGTCCCTCCTCTGCATTCCAGTCGCAGATCGCGAAGCCGGCGCCCTCGACAATCACCATGTCCGGGTCCGCCAGCACGTCCACGCTGGTGTTGAGCCCGTTCGAGACGACAAGCGGAACGCCGCGCCAGAGGCTCACCCGGTTGAGATGGATATGGCCTGAGAAGACCCCCGCCACGTTCCGCCCCGCGAGCGCCTCCGCCAGCGCCGCCGTGCTCTCCGCATCGAGGCTCGCCCACGGCAATCCGCGATGGGAGAGCCGGGGCGGGTGGTGGATCGAGACGACCTTCGGCAGCTCCGGATGGCGGGCGAGCGCGGCCTCGAGGAACGCGACCTGTTCGGCCGGCAGCGCCCCGCCGACCCGGCCGGGAACGAGGCTGTCCAGCGTCACAACATGGAGCCTGCCATGGACCGCCTCATGGACCACCGGCTCCGCCCGGCCATGACCGAAAAAGACGGAATGGAACGTAGCCCGGTCGTCATGGTTGCCGAGCCCGATCAAGAGCGGCGCCTTCAGCGGCGCGAGCAGCTCCTGCGCGAGCCGATAGCTAAGCTCGTCCCCGTGGTTCACGAGGTCGCCGGAGAGCAGCACGAAATCCGGCGCCGGGTCGAGCCCGTTGATCCCCTCCACCGCGGCGCGGAGATGGGCAGCGGTGTCCGCCCGCCGCTGCGGGTCCTCCATTCCTGGATGGCTGATATGGATGTCGGTGAGGTGGACGAAACGGGTCATGGCTCAGGGCTCCGCGGCGGCGATCAGAGACCGGGTGTAATCCGCTTCGGGGCGGGAGAGAACCCGCGCCGCAGACCCCGTCTCCACGATCCGCCCCTCGCGCATCACCACGATCCGGTCAGCGAGTGCGGCGATGGCGGCGAGATCGTGGCTGATGAAGAGTATGGCGAGGCCCATCCGCTCCTGCAGATCCATCAGGAGGTTCAGGATCTGCGCCTGCACCGAGACGTCGAGCGCCGATACGGGCTCGTCCGCCACGAGGAGCGCGGGGCGCGTGACCACGGCGCGCGCGATGGCGACGCGCTGGCGCTGCCCACCGGAGAATTCGTGCGGATATTTTTCCGCATCGGCGGGCGAGAGGCCGACCTCCGCCAGCGCCGCCCGCGCGCGCTCCGCCGCCGCAGCGCCCGTCTCGATCCCGATGGCGCGCAACGGCTCGGCGACGGACCAGCCCACCGTCCGCCGCGGGTCGAGCGAGCCGTAAGGGTCCTGAAACACCATCTGGAAGCGCTGGCGGAGCCGGCGAAGCTCCGGCGGCGGAAGTGTCGCGAGGTCCCGCCCCTCAAAAAGCACGCGCCCCTCGTCCGGCGCCTCGAAGCCCATCGCCATGCGCGCGAGGGTGGACTTGCCGGAGCCCGACTCGCCGACGATACCCAGCGTCTCCCCCCGCGCGATCATCAGGTTCGCAGTCTCCACCGCGGTGAGCACCGGCGCCGGCTCGAAGAGCGAACGCCTCGCGAGCCGATATCGCCGCGTCGCGCCCTCGATGGAGAGGACGGGCGCGCTCACGCATCCGTCTCCGCGCCGATCAGGATGCAGGCCGCCGCGCCCGCACCCGCCGGGCGAAGCGCCGGGCGGCTACGCGCGCAATCCGGCTGCTCCACTGGGCAGCGCCCGGAGAAGCGGCAGCCTGCGGGCAACGAGAGAAGGCCCGGCACCGTTCCGGGGATCGTCGCCAGCCGCTCTCGCCGCCCGTCCGCCCCGCGCGGCGCGGCCTCGATCCGGGGCCGGGCGGCGAGAAGGCCGCGTGTGTAGGGATGCTTCGGCGCGGCGAGCACATCCGCCGTCGGCCCCGTCTCCACGATGTCGCCGCCATACATCACGATCAGCCGGTCCGTCGCCCGCGCCACGGCGGCGAGGTCATGGCTGATGAAAAGGAGCGCCATGCGCCGCTCCGTCGAGAGCCGCTTCAGGAGGTCGATCACCCGGAGCGCGACATGCGCGTCGAGCGCCGTTGTCGGCTCGTCCGCGATCAGGAGGCCGGGGTCGCAGGCGAGGGCGAGGGCGATCAGCACGCGCTGCCGCTGGCCCCCCGAAATCTCGTGCGGGAACTGGCGGAACCGGTCCTCTGGCAGGCCGACCTCGGCGAAAAGCGCCCGCGCCCGCGCCTCCGCCGCCTCCCGCGAAAGCCGGAGATGGACGCGGAGCGGCTCCATCACGATCTCCCCGATCCGCCGCAGCGGGTTCAGCGCCGAAAGCGGCTCCTGGAAAATCATCGCCGCGCGCCGCGCCCGGAGCTTCGCCCAGTCCGCCTCCGGCGCGCCCGCCATCTCCCGCCCGTCGAAGCGGAGCGAGCCGGTCACCCGCGCCGCATCCGGCGCCATCCCCATCAGCGCGAGGCCGAGCATCGACTTGCCGGAGCCGGATTCCCCGACGACGCCCACCCGCTCTCCCGCCGCGATCTCGAACGTCGCGCCGCGCAGCGCCGCCGCGTCACCGAAAGAGACGGTGAGCCCTTCCGCCCGGATCATCACCGCTCCCGGCTCAGGCGCGGGTCCGTCATGTCACGAAGCGCGTCGCCGAGGAGGCCGAAGCCGATCACCGCCGCCATGATGCAGAGCCCGGGCCAGATCGCGAGCTGCGGCGCGAGGTAGATCAGCGTCTGCGCCTCCGCCAGCATCCGCCCCCAGCTCTGCGCCGGCGGCTGCGCGCCGAGCCCGAGATAGGAGAGCGCGGCTTCGGCGAGAATCGCCACCGCGAACTCGATGGTCGCCTGCACGATGACCGGCGCCGCGATGTTCGGCAGCACATGGTCGCGCGTGATCGCGAAGCGGCCGAGCCCGGCGGCCCGCGCCGCCATGACGTAATCCTGCGTCCAGACCTGATGCGCCGCGGCGCGGGAGACGCGGGCGAAGACCGGGATGTTGATGAAGGCGATGGCGAGCACCGCATTGGTCAATGAGGGTCCGAGCGCCGCGGCGAGCAGAATTGCGAAGAGGAGCGCGGGGAAGGCGAAGCCGAGATCGGCCAGCCGCATCGCGACATCCTCCCACCACCCGCCGAGCGCCGCCGCGCTCACCCCCAGCAATACGCCGAGCGAGCCGCCGATCAGCACCGCAACGAGCGCCACGGCCATGGAATTCGCCGCCGCCGCCATGAGCTGCGAGACGAGGTCACGGCCGAGCTGGTCCGTCCCCAGCCAGTGCTCGAAGGAGGCCGGCGCGAACTTGCCCGGAATGTTCATCGCCGCGGGCGGATGCGGCGTCCAGACCACCGAGAGCAGCGCCGCGCCGACGACGAGCGCGACGAGCGCCGCTCCGATCCTGAAATTGACCGGAAGCCGCCGCCGCCCCGGCGCGAGGGCGAGGCTCACATCCGCCCCCGGAGCCGCGGGTCGATAAGCGCATAGGCGACGTCCACGAGGAAATTCGCCATCACCACGATCACCGCGAAAAGCATCACCAGCGCCTGCACCGTCGGCAGGTCCCGGTTGGCGATGGACTGGAAGATGAGCCGCCCGAGGCCGGGGAGGTAGAAGACGTTCTCGATCACGATCGCGCCCGTCACCACCCCGGCGAACTGCATCCCGACGATGGTGACGATCGGCACCAGCGCGTTCGGAAGCACATGCCGCCATAGCACGCGCCGCCGCGAAAGACCCGCGGCGCGCGCCGTCCGCGCATAGTCGAGCCGCATCGCCTCCAGCATCGAGGAGCGGACGACGCGGGCGAGGACGGCGGATTGAACCAGCGCCAGCGCCGCCGTCGGCAGGACCAGCGCCCGCGCCGCCGCAAGCGGGTCCTCCCAGCCCGGAAAGCCGCCGGGCGGCAGCCAGCGCAGCGTCACCGCGAAAAGCAGGACGAGAAGGATCGAGAGCCAGAAGGCCGGCGTCGCCACCCCGATCTGGCTCAGGAACATCACCCCCCAATCCCCCGGCCCGCGATGGTTCGCCGCCGCGAAGACGCCCATCAGGAGCGCGAGGATCAGCGTCGCCCCCATCGCCGAAAGCGCTAGCACCACCGTCATCGGCAGCCGCTCCGCGATGAGTCCGGAAACGGGCACGCCGAAGGACTGACTCATGCCGAAATCGCCCTGCAGCGCGCCCCAGACCCAGGTGAGATAGCGCTGCGGCGCCGGCTCGTTCAGCCCGAGCTGGAGCCGGAGCGCCTCCAGCGCCTCCTCCGGCGCGTCGAGGCCCAGGATCGTCAACGCCGGGTCGCCCGGGAGGATGTTCATCGCCGCGAAGACGACGAGCGACACGGCGAAGAGCGTCGCCAGCAGCCCGGCGGCGCGGCGAAGAAGGAAAGGCCCCATCGCGCCCCCGGGCTAGAGCTGCGTCGTCACTCTTTCCGCACCCCGGCGAGCGGCGTGAAGAGCACCGCCTGGGAGGCCGGGAAGCCCGTCACCCCCTGCTTGAACACGCCGAGCAGCGGCAGCTGGAACAGGAAGCCGTGCACCGCGTTTTCCGCCAGATAGCGTTGCCCCTGCTTCAGGAGCGTGATCCGCTCCGCCGGGTCGGCCTCCTCGCTGATCTTCGTCCAGAGCTCGTTGAAAGCGGCGTCGTCATAGCCGTAGAAATAGCTTGGCCCGCGCGCGAAGTTGCCCATGTCGTTCGGGCTCGTATGCGCGATGATCGTCATGTCGTAGTTGAGCTTCTTGTAGATCTCGTCGAGCCAGAAGCCCCATTCGACATTCTCCACCTTCGCATCGATCCCGGCGGCGGAAAGCTGCGCCTGGATGATCTCGGCGGAGCGCATGGCGTAGGGGAACGGGGGCGTGCGGATCGTCATCGTCGCGCCCGCGACCCCGGCCTCCGCCAAGAGCGCCTTCGCCTTCTCGACGTCATGCGGATAGAGGCCCGTCAGGTCCTCGTAGGCCGGCCCGTGCGGCGGGTAGAAGCTGCCGATGGGAACCGCCTGCCCGTACATCGCCCCGTCGATGATCTCCGCGCGGTTCAGCGCGTGGGAGATCGCCTGCCGCACGCGGATGTCGTCGAAGGGCGGCTTCGAATTGTTCATGGCGAGGATCACCTCGCCCTCCGTCGAGCCGATGTTGACGCGGAAGCGCGGGTCCGCCTGGAACTGGGGCAGAAGTTCGGGCGCCGGAAAGCCGGGGAAGGCGTCGAGTTCCTCCGCCATCAGCGCCGCGGTCGCGGCCGCCGGGTCGGAGATGAAGCGGAACTCCACCTTGTCGACGGAGACATCCGCCGCCCCCCGCCAGTCCGGGTTCTTCTCCAGCCGCAGCCGGTCGCCCCGCGTCCAGCCGGCGAAGCGGAAAGCCCCGGTGCCGACCGGATCGGTCTTGTTCGTCTCGACGCTCTCGGGCGCGACGATGGCCGCGTCCCCCTGCGCCATGTTGAAGAGGAAGAAGGCGTCGGGCTTCGAAAGCGTGATGACGACCGTCATCGGGTCCGGCGTCTCGACCGAGGCGATGGGCTTGAAGATGCCCTTGGAGGGATTGACGCTGTCCTCCGCCATCGCCCTGTCGAAGGCGAATTTCACGTCGGCGGAATCGAAATCAGTCCCGTCATGGTATTTCACGCCCGAGGCGAGGCGGAACGTATAGGTCAGCCCGTCCCCGGAGACCTCCCAGCTCTCGGCCAGAGCCGGGCCGACGACGCCCGCCTCGTCCACGATGGTGAGTGATTCGTAAACGTTATGCGTCAGCATCCCGTCGATGGAGGCGGTCGCGTCCGCCGTCGGGTCGAGCGTCGTGGGCTCCTGCTGGAGCCCGATCACGAGCGTCGTCTCCGCGGAGACCGACCCCGCGGCGAGCGCGAAGCCGGCGAGTGCGGCGAGGAGGAGGGACGTGTTTTTTCTGTCGGGCATGGAGCGCTCCTTCTGTATCGACCCGCATCTAGCCGCGGCGCGTGACGATCCGGCGACAGGCGCGCGGCGGACCGGTTGCGCAGGAACCTATGCGGCGCGGGGCCGTATACGCAACGGCTTCGCGCGCTTCAGCCCTTCTCCCGCAGGGCGGCGGTTATGTCGGCGTCGATAAGCCGAACCTTCAGCCGCTGGACCGCCGCCTCCGGCGCAGCGGAGAGCGCCTTCCATGACGGGTCCACGATCAGCCGGTCGTTCTCTATGGCCACCGCGACGCAGGTAAGCGAGATCTCCGCCTCGGCGAGGGAGACAAGGGGCAGATCGCCCTCGTCGGCCGCCTCGGCCCCGGCGCGGGCGATCTCACGGCGGAGGACGGAGAGATAGTCCGAAAGCGGCAACGCCTCAGCCCGCTCCGCCGCGGCGGCGAGGCCGTCGAGCGCAATCGGGAGTCTGACGGTGGGACGCGCCGCCGCAGCGGCCTCCGACGCGGCTCTCCCGGCTGCCGCCCGTTCCGCACCCGCCTTCTCCACAGCCGCCGCTTTATCCTCGGCGGCCGTCTCCGCCGCCGCCCTTTCGGTCTCGGCCCGGACGGCGGCGGCTTCCGCGTCTTCGGGTTTCGACTCCGGTTTCGTCGCCCCCTTCCGCGCTGTGACCGTTCCGGACTTCGGCGTGGCGATGACGGGTTTACGTGCCATCGGAGCCTCCTTCCGGCGTCTCCACCGTCGCCGAGACGCCTTGTCCGATCAGACGGACGATTCGCCCATGGAGATCGTCGTCATTGGTCGCGCGGAGCGTGAGCTTCACCTTGAGCTTTCCGTGCCTGCGGCTCTTTATGCGGGAAGCGCCGCCCACGGCGCCCTTCAGGACGGGCAGCGGGCGCGCTATGCGAACCGCCCTGAGCGCGGCCGGCGCGGGCCGCGCCGCCGCCTCTTCCGCCGCCTTCTTGCTCGCCTCCACATCCGTCTCGACATCGAGATCGAACTCAACCGTCGCCTCGCCGATCCCGATCGCCGGCATCTGGACGAGAGAGAGGAGCGGCGCCCGCACCGTCGCCGTCGTCTCGACGACCCGGCCGGGGCTGGACGGGTCCGCGATATGCCGCGTCATGTCGAAGGCGACCTCGCGGAGCTTCAGCCCGCCCGCCGCGCCGCGCTTCGCGTCGACTTCCTCAACGCCATATTCGAGCAGGAACTCGAGATAGGCCCGCTCCGCGCTGATCTGCGCCTCCTGGATCGCGCGGATCGAGGCGCCGAGCAGCGACCCGATCTCGAAATCGTCGTCTTCCATCGCTCACCCCCGTCTCCGCCCGGAACGGACTGGCGCCGCGCGGCCTGCGGAAAGCCGCGCGCCGCGGCGGAGGGATCAGGCGGGCGCGGGGGCCGGCGGCGGAACCTCCGCCTGCGAGGTGATCGCGTCGGCGAAGATCTGGAGGACGCGCTGGAAGCCCTCGGGCACACGCTGCTTCGCCTCCATGTGCATCTTCAGCGTCGCCTGCCGCTCCGTATTGGTCCGCGTCGTCGACTGGAACGAGGTCGAGACGTTCAGGTTGATCTTGAAGTTGCTCGTGCTCTCGACCGAACCGCCGCCGAACAGGAACTTGGCGAGGCCGCTGGAAGAGGCCTTGACCTTCGTGTTGTTGGAGAACTCCGTCTCCTTCTTCGCGGCGATCTTGAACTGCGATTCCTTCGAGATCGCGTCCTTGATCGTGAAGGAGAAATCCACCGTCAGCGTCTCGATGGCGATATGCGGCGCCTCGGTCATCGCGAGAAGCGGGACGATGAGCTCCACATCCGTCATCTCGGCTTCGCCCGTCTCCGGGTTGGTGACGGCCTTCCGGTACTTGAACTCCATCGTGCGGAGCGCGCCGAAATCGTCCGTTCCCAGCGCGTCGATGAATTCGATCGTGCTGTGGGCGGACAGCGCCTGCGCCTCCACGGCGGCGGTGAGCGGGCCGGAGAGATAGTATCCGAGGGGAAGCGCCTGCGTTTCGGCGGCGATATCGACCCTTGCCATAGTTGATGTTCCTCCGCGAGTTTCTGTTTTTTCTTCTGCACTTCGGGTGCTTTAACACTATCGTGGAAGCTGATTCGGAACAAGCGAAGGTTGCAGCGGGTTGAAGCCCAGCGGCGTGGGAGTGCGAATGCGGAGAGGCTCGATCATCGGCGGCGCGCTGACCTGCCTCCTCGCGGCGGCGGCTGCGGCGGAGCCCGTGGATGTGGAGCTTGTCTTGGCGGTGGACGCGTCGGGCAGCGTGAACGAACGCGAATTCGCGCTGCAGATCGGCGGGCTCGCCGCCGCCTTCCGCGACCCGGCCGTGCAGGAGGCGGCGATTTCAGGGCCGGAGGGCCGCGTCGCCGTCGCCGTGCTTCTCTGGGCCGATGCGCGGGGAAAGCGCGCGGCGAGCGCCTGGCGGGTGATCGACAGTCCGGCGGCGGCTGACGGCGTAGCCGCGATGATCGAGGGCATGGCGAACCGCCGCAACTCCGCGCTCGGGCGGTCGGGCACCGGGATCGGCGCCGCCGTCGCCCAGGCTCTGGAGATGATCCGCCTCAACGAATTCGAGGGAACGCGCAAGATCGTCGACGTGTCGGGCGACGGGCGGGAGACGCCGCTCGCCTTCGGCGAGGCGCTCGGTCTGCCGGAGGCGCTGCGCCGCGCCGCGCGGAGGGAGGTGACGGTGAACGGCCTTCCGATCCTCGCGGACGATCCGAATCTCGGCCTCTATTATGAGCGGCGAGTGATTTCCGGGCCCGATTCCTTCGCCCTTCCCGCAGCGGATTTCGACGATTTCGCCCGCGCGATCCGGCTGAAACTCCTGCGGGAGCTGCGCGCGCTTTACGGAGCGGCGCCCGAAGCGCCCTACCGGCCTGTGAAAACGGCGACGATTCGCCCTTGAGGCGACTTGACGCAGCGTCCGCTTTCCTTTCAGTTTGGGCCGCTTGCAAACGTCCGGACACCGCGACCTGCGGGAGAGACCGGCATCCATGGGAGGAAATCGGAGTGAGCAAACTCTCGTACGGACTCGCGGCCGCTGTAGCCGCGG
>JAUHWJ010000529.1 GCA_030424705.1 Alphaproteobacteria bacterium
CGCCCGCGCCTCGACGATGAGGGCGTCGAAGGCCTCGTTGCGGAACTTCGTGTCGTTCCAGTCCGCCGTCGAGAGATAGGCGGTGGTGTACATCTGGTCCTGCACCGGGCGGCCGCCCCAGTAGCTCGCGCAGAAGGGCTTCACGTTCCAGACGTCGGACCAGTAGCCGTCATCCGGCACGCGCGTGACCTTGAGCGGGATGCCCGCCGCCTCGCAGGATTGCTGGAAGAGCGAGGCCGCGTCCACCGCGCCGGGGAAGGCGGTGTCCGCCACCAGAAGCTCGATGGGCGAGCCGTCATGGCCGGAGGCGGCGTAATGCGCCTTCGCCTTCTCGATGTCCTGCTCCCGCTGCGGCAGCGGGGTGAAGAGCGGATAGGCGGCGTTGATCGGGATGTCGTTGCCGACGGAGCCGAAGCCGTCGAGGATCTTGTCCACCATCTCCTGCCGGTTGATCGCCCATTTGAGGGCGAGGCGCAGCTCCCGGTTGTCGAAGGGCGGCTTGTCCACATGCATGATGAAGACGTAGTGGCCGCGCCCGGCGACGCTGGTGACGTTGACGCCCGGCGCGCGGGCCATGAGCCGCGCGATCTTCGGGTCGACGCGGTTGATCATGTGGACCTGGCCGGCCTGAAGCGCGGAGGTGCGGGCCGTGCCGTCATTGATGACGAGGATCTCCACGGCGTCGTAGAAGCCGCGCTCCTTGTCCCAGTCGTCCTGGTTCTTCTCGAAGGCGTAGCGGACGCCGGCCTCGGCGGAGACGAGCTTGTAGGGGCCGGTGCCGATGGCGGCGTTCGGATCGTCGAAGCCGCCGTTCGGCTGGATGACGAGGTGATAGTCGCCGAGGAGATAGGGAAGGTCCGCGCTGCCGGATTTCAGCGTCACGACCACGTCGCGCCCGTTCTGCTCGATCCCGGCGATGCCCTGGAGAATGCCGAGGGCGCCCGATTTCGAGTTCTCGTCGGAATGGCGCTTGAAGGTCGCGACCACGTCCGCCGCGGTCATCTCGCTCCCGTCATGGAAGCGCACGCCCTCGCGGATCGTGAAGGTCCAGACGGTGCCGTCCTCGTTCGGCGAGAAGCTTTCCGCGATGCGGGGGACGAGTTCGCCGGTCGGCGAGACGTCGATGATCGTGTCGCCCCACTGGCTGAGGACGGAATAGGGCACCGGGCTGTCGGAGAGGCCGGGGTCGAGCGTATCCGTCGTTTCGCCGCCGCCGAGGCCCATCTTGAGCACGCCGCCGCGCTTCGGCGTCGCGGCGCGGAGGCTGGCGGGGGCGAGCGAGACGCCGAGCGCGGCGGAAAGGCCGGCTGCGCCGGCGCCGCCGAGGAGCGTGCGGCGCGTCAGCCCTGAGCGGTCGAGGCTCGCCAGAAGGCGGGACAGGTCGTCATTCATTCGCGTTCTCCCGTTGTCGAAGGCCCGGCGCGGCGGGCTCTGTCATTGCGGTCCGGGGCGCCGGAGCGGCGCTCCGGTCCTCTGGCGCGCGTCGCCGCGCGCCGCCCGTTCCGTAGCCCGACATTGCGACAGAAGCGCAACGGGGTGAAGCGAAATGCGACGCCTCGGCGGATGATCGCGACGCGGGGCTCAGGCCGCCGCGCGCATCGGCTCCGCCGCGAACGCCTCCCACTGCAATCCGGGCTTGTAGCGCGCGGAGACGCGGCCGCCCTCCATGAGGAGGAGATGCATCCAGCAATTGTCGAAGAGCGCCCGGACGCCCGGATGGCGGGAGAGGATGTCCGCCACCGCCTCGCGCGGAGCCTCGATCAGCACGGAGAGGCGGAGCGGCTCATGCACGGGCCGTTCCCCGTCATGCACCGCCTGGAGGGGCAGGCCGGCGCGGAGCGCGCCGCCGTTCCCCTCCACCACGCCGAATCCGCCGACGACGTTGTGGATCAGCTTGTCGCCCGAGCCGAAGACCGAGGGCGCGACGGCGGAGCCGTAATATTGCAGGCTGATCCAGCTCGCCACGACGACCGGCGCGGTGAGGATGAGCTCCAGCGTGCCGAAGCCTTCGTCCCCCTTCCAGTCGTAGCAATGGAGGAAGGCGCGGCCGCCGAGATCGGCGCCCGCACTCGCCGCGCGCGGGGCGGCGATGAAGGCGGCGCAGCCGGCGAGGCCCCATTCGGGGCGCAGCTCCGCCCAGTTCAGGGCCCGCGCGGCGACCGTTTCCGGCTTCGCGCCGGGGATGCGGAGCGCCCGCTCCGCCCGCGTCGCGGCGCCGGCGGCCTTCAGCGCGGCGCGGGCGCGGGCGATCTCCGCCGCATGGCCGGGCGCTGGCGCATCCTCGAAGAGCGTCGCTTCGTCCGTCGTCGTGTCGTGGAGCCCGGCGAGGAAATGCGCATCCTCCGGCAGGGAGACGCCGTGCGCGCCGAGGCCGGCGCGCGTTTCCGGGTCGTTCAGGAGCGCGGCGAGGAGGCGGGCGGAGACTTCGCCCGTCCTGCCCCCGCAGGCGCCGCACTGATACGCGCTCTCATGCGGGTTGTTCGCCGCATGAGCGCCATGGCCCATGAGGAGGACGAGCCGCGCATGGCCGGAGGCGAGGCCCATCGCCTTCAGCGCGGCGGCGCCCGTCTCCGCCTTTTGCGCGGGGCTGAGCGG
>JAUHWJ010000530.1 GCA_030424705.1 Alphaproteobacteria bacterium
CTCCGTAGCCTCGGGGCCGGCGCGAAGGAAGCGGGCGACGGCGATGGCGATCTCCTCTCGCCCCATGCCGGGGGCGGCGCGGATGGCGGCGCCGGGCGCGGCGGCGCGGAGGCGCGTCGCCTCTTCGGCGAATTCCGCCTCGAGCGCCGAGACGAGCGCCGCGCCCCCCTCCCCCGCCCCGAGAAGGCCGATGCGGCGCGCATGGTCCTCGTATTCGGCGGGGGCGAAGGGCGTCTCGATCCAGAGGATGCGCATCCGGCAATCGGTCGCCGCGAAGTCGCGCGCCACATCGTCCCGCGACGGGTCGATGCAGAGCGCGAGGCGGGAGACGCCGAGCGCGTCGAACATCAGGCCGAGAAAGGCGCGGCGATGGCGGCCGCGCTTGTCCTTGCCAGTCTCCAGCCCGCCAAGATCGAAGGGGAGGCGCCCCTCCTCGTCGAAGACGTAGCCGAGCGCGGGGAAGCCGCCGGCCCGCCCCGCCGCGTCCGCCGCGTGGCGGCCGACATGCCATTTCTTCGCGGCGATCAGCAGCACTTCCTTGCCGTCGTCCAGCGTCGCGCCGCGGCTCCAGAACCGCTCCCCCTGCCGCCGGCCGATGCGCCCGCGCCCGGCCAGATAGCCGTATTGCGCGCCGATCCGCTCCGGCCCCGGCGCGGCGCAGTCGCCGGCGGCGTAGAGGTCGAGCAGGGACTGGCGGAAGGCCGGGTCGAAGCTCGTGATCTTCCGCGCGAAGAAGCGCGGCTCAGCGATCAGCCGCGCCTCATGGTCCCGGTGGAAGACGACGGGCATGCCGTAATCGGAGAAGATGAGCGTGGTGGGCGGGTGCGAGGCGATCTCCTCCACCGGCGCGGAGTGGAAGGCGATTGTCTGGAACATCGTCTCGTCGGGTATCCAGGTGGTGCGGAAGAAGCGCTTCACCTCGGGCCGCTCTTCGAGGAAGGCGAGCATCCGCTCAACGGTGCGGGTGCGGAGCAGCCACCATTGCGAGCCGATCTTGACGCGGAGGCCCTCCGGCGGGCGGCGCGCGAGGCCGAGCCGCTTCTGCAGCGCCATCGCGGCGTAGAAAAGCCGCTTCTGCTTCCGCTCGTTGAACCAGTGGCGGTAGATCAGCCGCTCCTCCTTCAGGCCGGTCTTGATCCAGTCGCCTTCGAGGAAGTCGTTGATCTCGATATAGTCGCGGTCATGGCCGGCGAGGGCGGCGCGGATATGCGCGGCGGGCTTCGTGGGCAGGCAATCGCCGCTCAGGAGGTAGTAATGCGTGACGCCGGAGAAGGCGGCGCGCGCCGCCTCGATCAGGTTCAGCGTCGCCTGGCAAAGGGAGAACTCGCCCCAGCCGCAGGCGACGCGCTTCGCGAAGGCGACGTTCGGCTCCGCGGCGAACGCATCGCGGAGTTTCGTGAACTCGGCCGGCTCCCCGTTCCGGTCGAAATGGATGGCAACCGCATCCCCCGCCGCGAGGAGCGCGCGGGCCTGCGCGACGACGCCTTCGGCGTCGCGGTGGCAGAGGAGGAGGAAGGCGATCTTCACGTCCATCCCGCCCTTATAGCGGGCGCGGGGCCGGGCGGAAGCCGCCGGCGCATGCGGTTGCCTGAGCGATCAGAGCCGCCGCGCGCCCGCGATTGATGCGCCGGGCCCCGTTCAGCGGGCTTCCGGGGGAAGCCCGCAGAGGCCCTCGCCCGAAGGCGAAGGCCGTAGGGCGATGGGCGCCAAGCCGCCGCGTCGGTCAAAGATCTGTCCGTGGTCGTCGCAGCGAGCGCGGACTCGCGGTCGTCGGGGGACGACGACCGCGGGCGGATCAGCCGCGTGTCTGATCTGCCGGGCGCTCCTGACGACGGAGCGCGACATCAGGGCTTCCGTACGGGTTCGAACACCCGAGTTCGCCTTTCCTGGTATGATTGCGCGGCGCCCCGGCGCGGTTTATTGCTCGCCTCTGGCGGGAGAACAGGCGGGCGATGGCGCAGTTTCCGGGAATGTGGGTCTCGACGAGCGGGCGGCTCGCCTATCGCGTCATGCCGAAATGCGCCTGCTCGACCATCGGCCAGATCCTGCATTACGGCGACAACGGCGCCTATTTCGACGGCGACATCCATGACGCCCAGACCGGGCTCCTGAAATGGGACCAGGAGGCGAGCCAGGAGCGCATCCGCGAGGTGGTGGAGGGGCGGACGGCCTTCGCCTTCACCTGCGTGCGGAACCCCTATACCCGCATCCTCTCCGCCTTCTTCGACAAGATCTGCGGGTTGCAGCGGAACGGGCGGCGCTATCGCGGCAATCTCACGCCGCTGCTGGAAAAACGCTATGGCGTCGAGGTCGAGGGGGATTTCGACCAGATCGCCTCCTTCCGCCGCTTCCTCCTCTTCGTGCGGGACACGGTGCGGTTCAGGAAGCCGATGCAGGCGGATATCCACTGGATCCCGATGGCGAGCCATCTCGGCTGGTCGATCCGGCAGGGCTGCGCGGTGGACATGATCTTCTCCACCGAGCGGTTCAACGAGGGGATGAAGGCGGTGCTGGAGCAGGCCCCGCTCGCCCATCCGCTCGATATCGACGCGATGCCGCGCTTCAACGAGAGCGAGG
>JAUHWJ010000531.1 GCA_030424705.1 Alphaproteobacteria bacterium
GGCCTTCGCCGAGCAGGAGGCGGGCGCGCCCGCGCGGCTCGCCGAAAAGGTGGCGCGGCTGCAGGAGGCGGGGGCGGAGCCCGCGCCGGAGCGGCTGGCGCAGGAACTCGCCCTCCTCGCCGTGAAGGCGGACGTGCGGGAGGAGCTGGACCGGCTGCGCGGCCATGTGGAGGCCGCCCGCGCGCTCCTCGCCGCGAAGGGGCCGGTCGGACGGAAGCTCGATTTCCTGACGCAGGAATTCAATCGCGAGGCGAACACGCTCTGTTCGAAGGCCGGGAGCGCGGCGCTCACCGCCATCGGGCTCGACCTCAAGGTGGTGATCGACCAGCTCCGCGAGCAGGCGCAGAACGTGGAATGACCATGGATCTCCAGCGCCGCGGCCTCCTCTTCATCCTCTCCTCGCCCTCGGGGGCGGGGAAGAGCACGATCTCCCGCAGGCTCCTCGCGGCGGAGCCCGATCTCGGCTTTTCCGTCTCGGCCACGACGCGCCCGCCGCGGCCGGGGGAGCGGGACGGGGCGGATTATCACTTCGTCGGCGCGGAGCGCTTCGCGGAGATGGTCGCGGCGGGCGACCTCCTCGAACACGCCACCGTCTTCGGCAACCGCTACGGCACGCCCCGCGCCCCGGTCGAGGCGGCGATTTCGGCGGGGCGGGACGTGATCTTCGACGTGGACTGGCAGGGCGCGCAGCAGATCGCGAATTCGCCGCTGCGGGACGCCGCCGTCTCCGTCTTTATTCTGCCGCCGTCCATCGCCGCGCTCGAGGCGCGCCTCCGCGCCCGCGGGCAGGACAGCGCGGAGGTGATCGCGGGGCGCATGGAGAAATCCCTGAGCGAGATCAGCCACTGGGACGCCTATGATTATGTCCTCGTGAACGAGGATATCGACGAGTGCGCCGCGGAGGTCTTCGCGATCCTGAAGGCGGAGCGGCTGCGCCGGACGCGGCGACCCGGCCTTACCGGCCTCGTGCGGCGGCTCGGCGAGGAATTCGAAGGGAGGCAGGCATGACGGGTCTATACGCGCTCGACGGCGTCGCGCCGCGGACGCCGGAGAACGGGGATTTCTGGATCGCGCCGGGCGCGGCCGTGATCGGGAATGTGCGGCTCGGGGCCGGAGCCTCGATCTGGTTCAATGCGGTGCTGCGGGGGGATAACGAGCCGATCGACATTGGCGCGAACTCCAACGTTCAGGAGAGCGCGGTGCTTCACACCGACCCGGGCTTCCCGCTGACCGTGGGGCCGGGCTGCACGATCGGGCACAAGGCGATTCTCCACGGCTGCACGGTCGGCGAGGGCTCTCTCATCGGGATGGGGGCGACCGTGCTGAACGGCGCGCGGATCGGGAGGCGCTGCCTTGTCGGCGCGAACGCGCTGGTGACGGAAGGCAAGGAATTCCCGGACGGCTGGCTGATCGTCGGGGCTCCGGCGAAGCCGGTGCGGGAGCTGGACGAGGCGGCGCTGGAGCGGCTCGCCCTCTCCGCGCGCCATTACGGGGAACGGATGCGGCGCTATCGCACCGGGCTTTCGCCCGTCTGATCCCCCTCCCGCTCCCACGCCTTGCCGAAGCGCGGCAGGCCCGCGCGCTTGAGGAAGGCGCGCATGCCGCGCCCGGCGGCGGCGCGCTCAATCTCCGCCAGCGCGGCGCGGAGGCGGGTTCCGTCCCGCTTCAGCGCGCCGGCGAGGAACGCGTCCGGATGAAGCGCGACGAGGCCGAGCGGGCGGAGCGCGCGGGGCGGGAAATCCCTGAGATTGAAGGTGAGGATCGCCTCGGCGCCCCCGGCGAGCGCGGCGGCGACGACATGGGCGTCAGCCGGGTCCGGCCCGTCGAAATCGCCCGAGGCCTCGATCTCCCCCTCCGGAAATGCCGCGCGCATCCGCGCCGCGTCCCCCCGCGCCAGCATCTCCGCCGCCTCGCCCTGCTTCGCGCCCGCCGCCCGCGCCCATTCCTCCGCCGCCCGCGCGGACCAGACGGGCGTGAAGCCCCCGGCCTTCGCATAAGAGACGAGCATCTCCCGCAGCGCGACGGGATAGAGCGCGCAGGCGTCGAGGCAGAGTATCATGCGAGCCGGAAGACCAGCGCCTTCAGGTAGGAGGTCTCCGGCAGGGCGAAATGCGCGGGGTGGTCCGGCCCCGCCCTCCCCTCATGGACAAGCGAGGCCGTGCGGCCCGCCGCCCTGATCCCGGCGACGCAGGCGGCGCGGAAGAGGTCCGGCGTCGCCGCATGGGAGCAGGAGCAGAGGCAGAGATAGCCGCCCGACCGGGTGAGCGAGGCGGCGAGCTTCGCCGCCGTCTCGTAGGCCCGCAATCCCTTCTCCAGCGCCGCCTTGGCGGGGGCGAAGGCCGGCGGGTCGGAGATGACGACGTCATAGCTCCGCCCCTCCTCCCTCAGCGCGCGCATCACGTCGAAGGCCTGGCCGCGCCGCGTCGCGAACCGGTCCGCCGCCCCGCCCGCTTCGGCGCCCTGTTCGGCCAGCGCGAGGGCGGGCGCGGAACTGTCCACCGCCAGCGCCGTCGCCGCCCCGCGCGCGAGGCAGGCGAGCGCGAAGCCGCCGACATGGGAGAAGACGTCGAGCAC
>JAUHWJ010000532.1 GCA_030424705.1 Alphaproteobacteria bacterium
GGCAAGGTCATCCGCGGCATCGTCGAGGAATCCGGCGCGAAGGTGGACATCAACGACGAGGGGATCATCAAGATCGCCTCCTCCGACGCCGCGAAGATCGAGCGGGCGCGGGAGCTGATCCACTCCATCGTGGCCGAGCCGGAAGAGGGCCGGATCTACAAGGGCAAGGTCGTCAAGATCATGGATTTCGGCGCCTTCGTGAACTTCTTCGGGAAGAAGGACGGGCTCGTCCACGTCTCCCAGATGTCCTACGAGCGGGGCTCGAACCCGAAGGACCTCGTGAAGGAAGGTCAGGAAGTCTGGGTCAAGCTCATGGGCTTTGACGATCGCGGCAAGGTCCGCCTCTCCATGAAGGTCGTCGATCAGGCGACCGGCAAGGAGCTGGAGAAGGAGCCGGCGGCGGAGTGATCCGGCCCCGGTGAAACGAAACGCCCGCGCCGCCCGGCGCGGGCGCCCGAACCCACGGTCCGGAAAGCGCCTGCCCCAGCCTGTGCAGCGGACAGAACGCGTTCAAACTCCTCGTCTGAGAGTGACGCGTCGAGCCTCAGGCCGACATTCCCGTTGCGGCTCCAGCGCACCGTCGCCGCGCGTTCGACGCCAAGATATTCGATTTCCATCCTGTCGCCCGGTTCCGCCCTCAGATGCGGCGCGGAGACTTTCACGCCGTTGCGGCTGAAATCCGCAAGCGACACGGAATGCCAGATCCCTCCTGGCTTCACCTGCGCGGGCAGGTGGCAGATATACCGCCCCTCGAGCCGTCTGAGTCGGAGGAACCGGCGAACGGCGACCGGCGTCAGGAGAAGGGCGACGACACCGGCGAGAAGAGCCAGCGGCGGCGCGTTCGAGGCGCGTTTCACGAGGTCCGCCGGTATCGCCGCCAGGCTTTCGGCGAGCGAGAGCGCCTCGCCCCTTCCGCCCTTGCCGGGCCCAGCCGCGGGCGTTTCGATCCTCTGCCCGAGCCAGTCCTTCGCCGCGGCTTCGCCCTTGGCCGCGCTCTCGCGCTCCGCCTCGGGCGCGCAATCCCCCGTCGCCGCTTCCGCGTCGAGCCGGGGGGCCAGGAGGTCGAGGTCGAACCGCGCGAGCCGCTCGGCGGCTTCCAGCGGCTGCGCCCCTTCGAGCGCCGTAAGGGCCTCCCGCCGGCTCATCAGATAGAGTTCGGTCTCTACCGTCCCGTCCCCGCCGGATGCGATCCGGCGCGCGGCTTCCGCCCGCGCCGCCTCCCGCTCCTCGGCCGTCGGGGCCGCCGCTGCGGCGTCGAGCGCCGCTTCGAGCGAGTACACAAGCGGCGTCAGCCGGCAGGCGGCGGAAGCAGGCGTCGCCGTCATCGCAAGACCGAGAAGCGCGAGGCAGAAGGCGAGTGCGGGATGCGAGGCTTTCATTGCGGGCCTCCCTTCATCAAAGGCCCGATCACGCTGCGCCCACATGGCTAAGCGAAGATGAAGGGCGCCCGGCGCATCCGGGGAGGGGGGCGCTCTCGAAAGGATGGGGTCACGCCCGGTCCGCGCCCGCCCCGGCGCGCGCGGCGTCCATCACCGTGTCGAATTCCTCGTCGCTCAGGGGTTCGTCGAGCTGGAGGCCGACGCTCCGTCGCCGCACCCACCGGACCTGCGCGGCGCGCTGAAGCCCGGCATAGTCGATCTCCACGTCCTCCCCGACTTCGAGCATGTGCGCCTCCAGCGAGAGCCGCGCCCCGCCCCGGCTGAAATCCACCACGATCGCCCGCTCGTCGCGGTAACGCCCCGCGACCGCGGCCGGCATGTAGCAGAGATAGCGCCCTTCACGTCGCCGCCGGTAGACCTGCACGCGATGCGCGACGAAGGCCGCCGCCGGCGCCGCGACGAGGAGCGCGAGGAGGAGCCCGCCGAGCCTGTCCGCCTCGATCTTCAGCGCCCTCGCCTTGTTCGCGAGGCCGGAGGCGGCTTCGGGCGTCTTCGCCGGTCCGAGCGCGGCGAGCGGCGCCGCGCCCGCCACATCGAAGCGATCCGCCTCCGTCGCGGGTTCGCCGAGCCCATCGCCCGCGCCGGGGATCGCCGTCGCGGTCTCGCCCGGCGGGCAATCCGCCTCTGCCGCCGCCTCCGCCACCTTGCGCGCAAGCGGCCGGAAGTCGAACGCGGCGAGCCGCGCCTGCGCCGCCTCGGGCGCGCCGGCGGCGATGAAGGCCCGGGCCGAGTCGCGATTTCGGAGATAGGCTTCGATTTCGGGCGAGCCGTCGCCCCCCTCCGCCAAAAGCCGCGCCGCCTCCGCCAGGGCTGCGTCGCGCGTCGCGCCCGCCGGGGCGGCAAGGGCGGCTGATAGCGCGGCCTCGACGCGCGGGACGACGGGCGGCGGCCCGCATTCATCCGCCCGCGCCCCCGAAAGGAGCAGGAAGAAAGCGACGGCTGCGGTTCCGGCCTTCTGCGCGATCATCGGTCCCCGGCTTCTGCGGAGGTCGCGCGGAGTATGGCGCCGGCGCGGCTAACAGGGCATGAATCGGCGCGTCACAAGAAACGGAGGAGACGGAGATGGGAACGCTGAGCGGCAAGACGGCCTGGATCACCGGCGGCGGCGGCGGCATCGGGGAGGC
>JAUHWJ010000013.1 GCA_030424705.1 Alphaproteobacteria bacterium
GCGCTGACCGAGGCCATCAAGCGGCGGACCCTGGCGGGCAGCGGGCTTTCCTGGCTGCCGCGGAGCGCCGTCGCGGAGGAGATCGCCCGCGGCGACCTCGTGGTCGCCGGCGGGCCGGAATGGCACGCGACTCTCACGCTGTCGCTCTTCGCCTCGCCGGACCGTCTGGACCAGACCGGGAGGGCCATCTGGGAGCGTCTCTGATCCCGCTCCGCCCTCACCGAAGCGCGCAGAGCTGCGCCGCCGTTTCGTCGGAGGGGCGCGCATGGAGCGTGATCAGCAGCGGAATCGTCTGGCCCGCGTCGCAGCAGACGACCAGCGAACCGCTCCGCACCTCGGCGCCGACAAGGCTCATGGGGAGCCAGCCGAGCCCCAGCCCGGCGAGCGCCATTTCCTTGACGCCGGGCGCGAAGGCGCTTTCCGCGACCACGGGCCCGGAAGGCCGCGAGCCGGGCGCGGCGGCTTCGCCGAGCAGGTCCCCGAAGAAGCTGTTCGGAGGGTAGCGGAGAACGGGCGCATCCTCCGGCGGCGCGCCGCCGGGGCGGAGCGCGAACCGGAGGTCGCCGCCGGCGACCCGGACGAGCCGGTCCCGCCCCCAGACGGAGCGGACGACGCTCGGCGCGAAGGGCATCGCCTCCGCGCCCTCTGGTTCGTAGCACATGAGGAGCGACGCCTCCCCTCCCAGAAAGAGCGAGATGCACTCGTTCTGGTTTCCGGCGCGGACCCGGAACGCCGCCATCGGCAGGCTTCGCCGCGCCGCCGCCGCGAAGGGCGGGAAGGTCGACACGATCAGCGAATGCTGCGCCGCCAGCGTCACCACCGAGCCGCCCGGCCGGTGCTCGGCGATCCGCCGGCGCAGCGCCTGCACATGCGCGACGAGCGCCTGCAATTCTGCCGCGTTGGCCAACAGCGCCGGCTCGATCTCGACCCGGTTGGCCGAACGCTTCACGATGGGCCGCCCGAGCCATGCCTCGAAGGACTGGATGCGGCGGGAGAAAGCCGGCTGCGTCACGTTCCGCCGCCGCGCCGCGCGGCTCATGTTGCCCGCCTCCAGCAGGGTCAGCACATCGTCGAACAGGGTCAAATCCATCGGCGCCTCCGGCTCGCTCATACCGATGATATGGGCGGACAAGGAAATTTGCATTATTGCGCCGGCGTCGACGCCCTTAGCCTAAGCGGGAAGCAGGCTGGGAGAAGAGCCATGAGTCGAACCGATCATCCCGGAGCGGCGCCGGGGCAGGGCGAAGCGGCCGCCCGCCGCGCGGCGCTCGCGGAAAGGATCGCCGCCTTTCCGCGCGTGCGCCTCGGCCATCTGCCGACGCCGCTGGAGCCGATGGACCGCTTCAGCGCGCATCTGGGCGGCCCGCGCTTCTGGGTGAAGCGGGACGATTGCACCGGCCTCTCCTCCGGCGGGAACAAGACCCGAAAGCTCGAATTCCTCATGGCCGAGGCGCTCGATCAGGGCGCCGACACGATCATCACTCAGGGCGCCACACAGTCGAACCACGCGCGGCAGACCGCCGCCGCCGCCGCCCGGATCGGGCTCGCCTGCCATATCCTGCTGGAGGACCGCACGGGTTCGAACGATCCGCAATACCGGCTGAACGGCAACGTGCTTCTCGACCGCCTGCATGGCGCGACGGTCTCCGCCCGGCCGGGCGGCGCCGACATGGTGGCGGAGATGGAGGCGCTGGCCGAATCGCTGCGGGCGAAGGGCGCGAAGCCCTATGTCATCCCGGGCGGCGGCTCGAACCCGACCGGCGCGCTCGGCTACGTGAACTGCGCGCTGGAGCTGGCCGAACAGGCCGCCGCGATGGATCTCGAGATCGACGCGCTGGTCCACGCCACCGGCAGCTCCGGCACCCAGGCCGGGCTCGTCGCGGGCTTGGCGGCGCTCGGGAGCGACATCCATCTTCTCGGCATCGGCGTGCGCGCGCCGCAGGAAAGGCAGGAGGGGATGGTGTTCGACCTTGCAAGGCGGACGGCCGCGCGGCTCGGCTGCGAGGAGGCCGTGCGGCGCGAGGATGTGCGCGCGAATTGCGATTATGTCGGCGCGGGCTACGGCCTCCCGACGCCGGGAATGGTCGAGGCGGTGAAGCTGCTCGCCCGTCTCGAAGGGCTCCTGTTTGACCCGGTCTATTCGGGCAAGGGGCTCGACGGCCTGATCGACCTCACCCGCAAGGGCGTTTTTGACGGGTTCCGGAACGTGGTCTTCCTCCATACCGGCGGCTCCGCCGCGCTGTTCGGCTACCCGGAGACCTTCGACCTGCCCGGCTACGCGGCGGCGTGACCGGCCAAGGCCGGTTCGCCCTGAGGATCAGGCGCGGGCGGCTTCAGGCCGCCTGATCGCCTCCGAGGCCGGAGATGGCCTGTATGAGGCTGTCCTCCGTCACCTCCTCGGAGCTGAAGCTGCGGATGATGCGGCCGGAATACATGGCGACGATCCGGTCGGAGACGTGCAGCACCTCGGGCATCTCCGAGCTGATGACCATGACGGCGTAGCCCTGCGCCGCGAGGGCTCTCAACAGCTTGTGGATCTCCGACTTGCTGCCGACGTCGATCCCCCGCGTCGGCTCGTCCACGATCAGCACGCGCGGGTTCATGGAGAGCCATTTCCCGATCACGATCTTCTGCTGGTTGCCGCCCGACAGGTTGCCCGCCTTCTGCCGCCAGCTTGGCGTGCGGATATCGAGCCGTTCGCGATATTCGTCGAAGATCGCGATTTCCGCGCCTTCCGCCACGAACGGCCCCGTCTTCATCTCGTCCACCTGGGGAAGGGTCATGTTGTCCCGGCAGTTCATGCCGAGCACGAGCCCCTGTCCCTTGCGGTCCTCCGGAACGAGGCTGACGCCGTGGGCGATAGCGTCGGCCGGGGACTGGATGCGCACTTCCTCGCCATCGAGGAAGATCTGCCCGGCGGAAGGAACACGGAGGCCGAACAGCGTTTCAGCAATCTCCGTCCGCCCGGCGCCCACGAGCCCGTAGAAGCCGACCACCTCTCCCCGCCGCACCTCGAAGCTGACGTCCCGGAATAGATCGCCGCAGCTCAGCCCGCGCACCTCCAGCGCCACCTCGCCCATCTCGTGATGCGAGGCGTTGCGGCTGAGGTCGAGATTGCGCCCGATCATCATCCGGGTCACATCCTCCTCCGTCGTCTCCGCGGTGGCGACCGTGCCCTGGTATCGACCGTCGCGCAGGATCGAGATGCGATCGGTGATCCGGAATATCTCCTCCATCCGGTGCGAGATGTAGATGATGCCGACCCCGATCGCCTTCAGGTCGGCGATCACGTCGAACAGCACGACCTTTTCGGCGTCGGTGAGTGATGCTGTGGGTTCGTCGAAGATCACCGCCTTGGCCTCGACCGTCAGCGCGCGGGCGATCTCGACCATCTGCTGATTGGCGATCGAAAGGTCTCCCACGCGGTCGTTCGCGTCGAACCGCACGTTCAGCCTCTTCAGGATCGCGTCGGTCTCGGCGGCCAGCTTGCCCCAGTCCACCCGGCCGAAGCTCTTTCGCGGCAACTCGCCGAGATAGATGTTCTCCGCCACGCTCAGTTCCTCGGCGAGGCTGAGTTCCTGATGGATGAACACGATCCCCTTGGCCTTGGCCTCGAGCGGGTCGGCGATGGCGACGACCTCCTCGCCAATGTGGATCGCGCCGGAATCCGGCTGGTGAACGCCGCCGAGGACCTTCATCAGGGTGGACTTGCCGGCGCCGTTCTCGCCCATCAGGGCATGGACCTCGCCCGGCATGACCGAGAAGGAGACGCCGTCGAGCGCCCGCACCCCGGGAAAGGTCTTCACGATGCCGTCGAGGCGCAGCACGGGTTTCACGCTGGTCATATCTTCAACGCCTCCTTCCCCTTCACGTTGAGCTGCCGGTCGAGGATCAGGACGGCGATTAGGATCAGCCCGATCACGAGGTTCACCGTCGAGGTGTCCGCCCCGACATGGCCCAGCCCCTTGCGCAGAAGCTGGATGGCGATGACGCCGCCCAGCGTTCCGATCACGTTGCCGGCGCCGCCGGTTATCTTCGTCCCGCCGAGAACCACGGCGGTGATGACCCACAGTTCATAAAGCTGGCCGTCATTGGGGTTCACCGACCCGCTCTCCGAATAGAACACCACGGCCGAAAGCGCCGCGAGGAAGCCGATGATCGCGAAGTTGATCGTCATGTGGCGCCCGACGCGGATGCCGGCGTTCACCGCCGCCTCGCGATTGTCGCCGATGGCGTAGGCGTTGCGCCCGTGCACCGTGCGCGCCATCAGGAACCAGACGGCCAGCGTCGCGCCCAGCAGGAACCATGTCGCCGTGTGGAGGCCGAGAACCTGCGCCTCGGCGAAATCCACCAGCGTCCAGTTGAGGTGGCTGGTCGGGTTCTCGCCGTTGAACATGAAGACGAAGCCGCGGAAGCCCAGCATCGCGCCGAGCGTCACGATGAAGGCGTCCACCCCCGTCTTCCAGACGATCAATCCGTTCAGCGCGCCGAGCGCCGTCCCGGTCGCCAGCGCCAGAAGCCACGCGACCGGGATCGCCCGGTCGCCGAGGCCGGCGAAGATCGGCCATGTCATGCTGTCCAGCAGGACGATGGCCGCGATGGCGAAAATCGCCCCCACGCTCAGATCGATGTTTCCGTTGACCATCACGAGCGTCATCCCCATCGCGATGATCCCGATGGGGGCGGACTGCTTCAGCAGCAGCAGCATGTTGTCCCAGTCCATGAATGCCTTGTCGGAGAGGGAGACCATCTCCCCCGCGATGCTGAAGAAGATCAGCTCCAGCACGATGAAGCCCCAGATCGCGCCGCCTTTCAGCGCCTTGGACAATGCTCCCGGCCGCATGGTCATTCCTCCCTCATGCGATCGGGGACCAGAGCCTGCCGCGCTTGGCGGCGATATCCAGCCAGACCGCAAGGATGATGATGATCCAGGTCACGACGAACTGGACGTAGAAGGGCAGGCCGATCAGAAGCAGTCCGTTCTGGATGAATCCGAGAATGAGGACGCCGATCACGGTCTTGAAGATCGTTCCCGACCCGCCCATCAGCGATGCGCCGCCGAGGATCACGGCGGCGAGCACTTCGAGCTCCAGCCCCTGGCCGACAGTGTTCTGCGAGCCGAGAGAGCGGCTGGCCTGGATCAGCCCCGCGGTCGCGACGCAGGCCGCGGAGAGGAGATAGCAGACGAACACCGTGCGGCCGCGCCTTATGCCGGAGAACGTGGCGGCCGCGCTGTTGCCGCCGACCGCATAGACCTTCCGGCCGAACGGCGTCCGGGCGAGAACGAGCCCGAGCAGCGCGGCGAGCGCGACGAAGATCAGGATCGGCACCGGGATCCCGAGCGCGAAACCTTGCCCGAAGACGCCGAACCACGTGCCTTCCTTGTCCGCGATGTCCATGTTCTGCCCGCCTGAATAGGTCAGCGTCAGGCCATGGATCGCGGACAGCATGCCCAGCGTCACGATCAGCGAGTTGAGCCGCAGATATCCGACGAGAAACCCGATGAGGGCCCCGAGGCACAGCGTCATCGCGAACATCGCGGGGATGGCGAGCAGCGGGCCGATCTGGTCATGCAGGTCGAGCACGACGATGGTCGAGAAGGACATCATCGAGCCGACGGAGAGGTCGAGATTCCCGCTGATGACCACGAAGGTCACCCCCAGCGCCATGATCCCGAGGATGGCCGAGGATCGGACGACGCTGAAAACGTTGTCGACTTCAAGGAACCGCGGGTTCGCAAGCGTGAAGGCGACCATGAACACCGCGAAGGCGATGAGGATGCCCTGCTGTGCGAGGGCGTCGCCGACCTGACGCCTCGTGATCGTCGCCATGATCTCCTCCCTGAAGTCGCTGGCGCTTCGCCTTGTTCGCGGCGCGCAGTCTCTTGTCACGGCGCTTATGGTAGCACCCTTGTCGGCGTGCGCGGCGTCGCACCGAAAGATGCGATCCGCCCCCCGCGGCCGCGGCGAGACCATGCCTTGCGACCATGCGCGGGGCAGGGCGAAGCCGCGCCCCGCGCGCCGGTCCTTCTCAGAAGACCGGCTTGCTGAACTCGTCCAGGTTCTCCTGGGTGATCTTCGGCGTGTCGAAATAGTTGAGGAACGGCACCTCTTCGCCCTTCAGGACGTCGATCGCCGTCTGCAGCGCGGCCTCGGCGTCGTCGACCGGCGACTGGTAGATCGAACCCCAGTAGTCGCCCGCCTGCATCGCCTCGTATCCGACTGCGAAGTTGGTGGCGCCGACGAAGATGATGCCGTCCCGTCCCGCCGCCTTGGCGGCGTTCAGCGCGCCGACGCCCATGTTGTCGTCGCCCGCATAGACGCCGTCGATATCGTCGTACTTGACAAGGAAGGCCTCCATCACCGTTTGGGACTTCTCGCGGTTCCAGTCGCCCGGCTGCGTATCCACAATGGAGACGTTCGGGCAAACCTCCGGCAGGCGATCCTCGAAGCCCTTGGCCCGCTCGATGGCGGTGGTGTAGCCGGGCTGGCCGGTGATGTGCACGACCTTCGCCTCGTTCTCGACGCCCATTTCCTTGAACTTGTCGCACATGATCTCGGCGGAGCGCGCGCCCTGGGTGATGTTGTCGGGGCCGGAGAAGGACTTGACGAAGTCGAACCCCGGCTCGGCGATGTTCGAGTTGGTGACGATCACCGCGATGCCCGCCTGATGGGCCTTGCGCACGGCGGGGATCACGGCTTCGCCGTTGGTCGGCCAGATGATGATGGCGTCCACTTCCTGCTGGATCAGGTCCTCCACCTGCGCGATCTGGCGGGCCACGTCGCCGCCCGCGTCCAGAACGACGGTCTCGACGGCGTCGTTGGCTTCGGCCGCGGCGATGAACGCCTTCTCGTAGGTGGTCTGATAGCTGTCGACGCCGACGTTGTTCTGGGTGATGCCGATCTTCATGGTCTCGGCCGAGGCGGCGCCGGCCAGGGCGAGGGCGGCGCTGGTGGTCGCAAGGATCGTGCGCAGTTTCATTGGGTCTCCTCCGTGATGCTGTTCTGTTTTTCGATTCTGGCTGCGCCGCGACTTCAACGTAGCGGCGTCCGTCACTTCGATTTGGAGTTTTCTACATCGTCGGCGGACTCGCCCGGGCAAAGATATCCGGTGTGAACATAAAAATATCCGATATGGACATTATCGCGATACATTCCGGGCCCCGGCTTGGCGACCTTAAGGAGAGAGCGGCCATGAGCGATTCCGATTCATCCAAAGCGGACAGGAACGGAAGTCTGCGGCCGGCCCGAGCGGAAAAGAGGCGCGCAGCGATCATGAACGCCATGGGGGGACATCGCCAGAACACGTCGATCTCGCCCCAGGCGAAGATCGAGTCTCTCGCCGTCCTGTCCTTTCTGGATGAATTCAGCGACGAGCTGGAAGGCGCGCTCGACATTGTCGCGCCGAACGCGCACCTGCGCATGGCGCTCCATCTGCTCCAGGGGCATTTCGACGCGAGGACGGTCACGCCGACCTCGCTGATCGGCGCCAGCCGTGTCCCCTATGCCACGGCGACCCGCCGCCTGAGGGAGATGATCGAGGCCGGGCTCATCGAGCAGCGCCCGCGCACGAAATCGGGGAAGACCTTTTCGCTGCACCCGAGCGATGCGCTTCTGGTTCGCTGGATGCAGCTTTCGGGCCGGTTGCGTCGCCTCGCAGAAGGGCGTTTCGGCGGATTGCCGGCCGCTCAGGAGACGCAGGACTACTATTTCGGGGGCAGCTACACCGCCGCCCAGTCAATACCGCCCCTCCGTGTCTGCACGGAGCCGCTGAAGGCGCCGGGCGGCCTTCAGGTGCTGGTGCACGGCGATCCGACCTTCATGGTGATGGACAATCTCAAGCGCCAGTTCGAGCAGGTCATCGGCGTGGAGATCCGCCAGCGCGCCTTCTCCATAGACCGCCTGCGCGAGGAGGCGCTGCGCAACGCGGAGCGGGACCAGAGCCGCTATGACATCATCGCCGTCGACCTGCCGTGGATCGGCGAATTTGCGGAGCGGGGCGTTCTCACGCCGCTTGATCGTGTCATGGAGGTGGCGCGGCTCGATCCGGCGGATTTCCATACCGCCGGCTGGGCTGCGGCTCATTGGGACGGCCGCGCCTACGGCGTTCCGGCGCAGACGACGCCGGAGCTGCTCTTCTATCGGCGCGACCTCTTCGCGGAGGCCGGTCTGGAGCCGCCCGCGACGACCGATGCGCTGCTGCGCGCCGCCAAGGCGCTGAACCAGCCCCGGCGCGGCCGGCACGGCATCGCATGGAACGCGGCCCGCGGCACGGCCCTCGGCCATACGGTCCTGATGACCTTCGCCGATTTCGGCCAGCCGATCCTCGACCTGCCCGAGATCGCGGGCGGCTTCGGCGCGGACGGCCTCGCACGGGGAGGATATCGGGCGACGATCGACACGGAGGCGGGGCGGGAGGCGGCGGAGTTCCTGCTCGAACTTCTGAAATACTCGCCGCCGAACATCCTCTCCATGTCGTGGTTCGAACGGATCCGCCCCTATGCGGCCGGAACCGTGGCGATGGCCTACGGCTACACCCTCCTTGCGCCCTATTTCGAGCTGGATGAAGGCTCGCCCGCGCATGGCGAGACCGGATATCTCCCGCATCCTGCCGGGCGGGGGGCGAGGCAGATCGCGCCGGTGGGCGGCTATCTCCTCGGCATCCCGGCCAATCTCGCGCCCGAGCGCATTCCCGCCGCGGTCGAGGCGCTGGCCGTCTTCACCTCGCCGGAGGCGCAGAAGCTCTTCGTGCAGCATGGCGGCCGGACCAACCCGCGCTACTCCGTCGGCGCCGACCCCGAGGTTCGGCGGGCCTCGTCGATCTTCGAGGCGGTGGACGCGATGTCCTGGCGGGACGAGCTCCAGTTCTGGCCGCGCCCGCCCGTGCCGGAGATCGGCGGCGTGATCCAGATCTGCGGCGAGGAATTCCACGACATGCTGCGCGGGACCGTCACCCCGCGGGAAGCCTTGCGCGAGGCCCAGAGACGGGCGGACGCGCTGATCCGAAAAGACAGAGACAAGTGACGCGAGGAGGAAAGACGATGGACCCCAACCGCCTGAAGGGAAAGAACATCCTGATCACCGGCGCCGCCCGCGGCATGGGCGCGGCGAACGCCGAGGCCTTCGCGGCGCAGGGCGCGAACGTGTGCCTCGGGGATCTGGATCTGGACGAGGCGCAAAAGGTCGCCGGCGCCATCAACGCCGTCGGGAACGGCGAGGCCATCGCCGTCCGGATGGACGTGACGAAGCGCGCGGACAACGCCGCCGCCGTCGCCGCCACGGTGGAGGCTTTCGGCTCCATCAATGTTGGCCTCTTCAACGCCGGCCTGAACAAGCCCCGGTTCTTCATGGATATCGACGAAGACAACTGGGACATGATCATGACCGTCAACACGAAGGCGATGTGGCTGGGCATGCAGGAGACCGCCCGCCAGATGATCGCCCAGGGCCCGATGGAGGATCACCCCTACAAGCTGATCAATGTCGGCTCCATCGCCTCCCGCAAGCCGCTGGTGGACGTCACCGTCTATTGCACGTCCAAATACGGCTGCCTCGCGCTGACGCATTGCGGGGCTATCGGCCTCGCCGAGCACAACATCACCGTCAACGGCTACGCGCCCGGCGTCGTGGTCACCCCGCTCTGGGAGCAGCTCGACAAGGACCTTGTCGAGATCGGCTTCAAGCAGCGCGAGGGGCAGGCCTATGACGACATCGTCCGCGACGCCCTCCATATCAAGCGCGTCTCCTACCCGAAGGACATCACCGGCACGGCGTCGTTCCTCGCCAGCGACGACAGCGACTACATGACGGGCCAGATGGTCCATGTCGATGGCGGCTGGTGCATCCAGTAACCGCCTGACGATCAGCACATTTCTTTCCGAACAACGGGTCGCCGCACGCGCCCCGGAGGAGACCTCATGTCACGCGCGCTGATGCCGAACCTGCTCACCCCGCAGGATCTCGAACCGAACTGGGAATGGCGCGAACGCCTTCCCGCCTGGGGCCACACTTCCGTCGATTTCGAACGCCGGATCGACCATGACCGGCTGCGCCGCTACCGGCTGGCCCGAACCCGCCAGTCGCTCGCGGCGTCCGAAGCGGGCTCGCTCCTGCTCTTCGACGTCAACAACATCCGCTATGTCAGCGCCACGAAGATCGGCGAGTGGGAGCGGGACAAGATGTGCCGCTTCTGCCTGCTGACGGGCGACGACAGCCCCTACGTCTGGGATTTCGGCTCGGCGGCGGTGCATCACAAGCGCTACGCCGACTGGCTGGAGCCCGACCATTGCCTCGCCGGCGTCGTCGGCATGCGCGGCACGATCCCGCCCGAATTCGGCCTGATGCGGAAGTATGCGAAGATGATCGCCCAGCTCATCAGGGACGCGGGCATGGCCGACATGCCGGTGGGCGTGGACTATGCCGAAACGGCGATGTTCCACGCGCTGCAGGAGGAGGGGATCAGGGTCGTCGACGGACAGCAGATCATGCTGGCGGCGCGCGAGATCAAGAACTGGGACGAGATCCAGCTTCTGACCCAGGCGGCGAGCATGGTCGATGGCGTCTACCACATGATCTACGAGGAGCTGAAACCCGGCATCCGCGAGAACGACATCGTCGCGCTCTCCAACAAGCTCCTCTACGAGATGGGCTCGGACGACGTCGAGGCGATCAACGCGATCTCGGGGGAGCGCTGCAACCCGCACCCGCACAACTTCACCGACCGGCTGTTCCGTCCCGGCGACCAGGCCTTCTTCGACATCCTGCAGAGCTATCAGGGCTATCGAACCTGCTATTACCGCACCTTCAACGTCGGCCGCGCGACGCCGGCGCAGAACGACGCCTATGTGAAGGCGCGCGAATGGATCGACGCCTCCATCGCGATGATCAGGCCCGGCGTGACGACCGACAAGGTGGCAGAGGTCTGGCCCACGGCGGAGAGCCTCGGCTTTCCCAACGAGGACGCCGCCTTCGGCCTGCAATTCGGCCATGGCCTCGGCCTCGCGCTGCACGAACGCCCGATCATCAGCCGCGCCGTCAGCCTCGATCATCCGATGGAGATCCAGACCGGCATGGTCTTCGCGCTCGAGACCTATTGCCCCGCCGCGGACGGCTACTCCGCCGCGCGGATCGAGGAGGAGGTGGTGGTGACCGAGAAAGGCTGCGAGGTCATCAGCCTCTTCCCGGCCGAAGAACTGCCCATCGCGAACCGCTACTGAGCATGGGCGATCCCTTCGACCTGACGGGCCGAAAGGCCCTCGTCACCGGCGGCGCCACGGGCATCGGCAGGGGCGTCGCCCTCGCCCTCGCCGCCGCCGGCGCGGACGTGGCGTTGACCTGCCGCAGCCACCGGCCCGAGGAGACGATGGCCGCCGTCGAGAGCATGGGCCGCAAGGCCGCCGCCGTGCGCGCCGATTTCTCCGGGATGGACGAGGCGGGCGCGGAAGCGGTGATCCGCTTCGCGTCCGAGGCGCTCGGCGGCCTCGACATCCTCGTGAACAATGCGGGCGTGATCCATCGGGAGGATGCGGCGGAGACCCCGCTCGCGGAGTGGCGGCGCGTGCTGGCCGTGAATCTCGACTCCGTCTGGCTGCTGAGCCAGGCCGCCGGGAGGCGGATGGTGGCGCAGGGCTCGGGCAGGATCGTGGTCGTCTCCTCGGTGCTCGGCTCGCAGGGCGGGCTCCGCGTTCCCGCCTACGCCTCCAGCAAGCACGCGGTGATCGGGCTGACACGGGCGCTCTGCAACGAATGGGCGCCGCACGGCGTGAACGTGAACGCCATCGCCCCTGGCTACACCGCGACGGACAACACCGAGGCCCTGCGGGACGATCCGGACCGCTCCCGCGCCCTGCTCGCGCGCATTCCCGCCGGCCGCTTCGCCGAACCCGCGGAGATCGCGGGCGCCGCCGTCTTCCTCGCGTCCGACGCCGCCGCCTATTGCCACGGAAGCGTGGTGACGGTGGACGGCGGCTGGCTTGCGCGCTGAGGGAGAACCCATGCGACTGGACCGGGCTGCCTCCATCGAAGACCTGCGGCGCATGGCCCGCCGCCGCATCCCGCGCTTCGCCTTCGACCTCGTGGACGGCGGCGCCGAAAGCGAACGCTGCCTCCGCCGAAACGTCGAGGCCTTCGGAGAGGTGGAGCTGACGCCGCGCTACATGGTGGACGTCTCGGAGATCGACACGAGCGCGACGCTCTTCGGACAAACCTTCGACCTGCCCTTCGGCATGGCGCCCATCGGGATGCTGAACGCCTTCTGGCCCGGCGCAGACGAGATCCTCGCGCGGCTCTGCAGGCGAGAGAACATCCCCTATGTCTCAAGCTCCGCAGCCTCGACGACGCTGGAGCGCCTCGCGGAGGCCGCCGACGGGAACGGCTGGTTCCAGCTCTACGTCTCCGGCGACGCGGCGGTGACAGAGAGCCTCGTCGCGCGCGCCGAGGCCGCCGGCTATCCGCTCCTGATGGTCACGGTGGACGTTCCGGCGGCGGGCAAGCGCGACCGCGATATCCGCAACCGCCTCGCCGTGCCGTTCCCGATCACGCCGGGTATCGCGCTCGCGCTCGCCGCCAACCCGCTTTGGTCGCTGGAGACGCTGCGCCTCGGCAAGCCGGGCATCGCCAACTATGCGGACCTGTTGAAGGCCGCCACCTCCTACGCCGATGTGCAGAAGACCCTGATCACCCCCGGCTTCGCCTGGGACGACCTGAAGCGCCTCCGTGACCGCTGGCGCGGCAGGCTTCTGGTCAAGGGCGTCCTGCATCCGCAGGATGCGCGGCGCTGCGCCGATCTCGGGTGCGACGGCGTCGTGGTCTCGAACCACGGAGGGAGGCAGGTCGATTTCGGGCCGCCGACCATC
>JAUHWJ010000533.1 GCA_030424705.1 Alphaproteobacteria bacterium
GTGGCGAAGAACGGCCCGAGGAGCGGAAAGCCGAGCGAGACCGGGATGATGAGCCAGGTCTGCCCCCAGACCTGCAATTGCAGCAGGATCACCAGCCCGCCGAGCGCCGTCACCGCCGCGAAAAAGAGCCCGAAGGCCGGCGCGGCGCGGAAGTCGCCCCAGCCCTCCCGGAGGGCGGCGCTGATGTCCGCCCCGGTTACGGCGTTGATCCGCGGCGGCGGGGAGGCTACGGGCGCGGCGGCGTCGGTCATGGCGTCTCCTCCGGTTTTCGCGGAAGGTGGCTGCGCCGTTCGGCCTGCGCCTTGATCCAGCGCAAACAATCGGACCTTGCTGCGCTAATCGGACAGGGCGCGGGGGGGCGCCGCCGCCCCGGCGGTCAGCGCCGATGATAGGTGAGCGCCCGCGCGATCAGCGCGCCGACCGCCGCCTCGTCTACGGCCTCGCCCTCCCGAAACCGGACCGCGCGGGAGTCCTCGGTCTCGAAGCCGTTCCCGTGCGCGGCGCGGAACTCGTCGATGAGCGTCGTCCGGCAATGGACATAGAGCGCGAAGCCGCCCTCCTTCGGCGCCCCGAGGCGGATCGTGCTCCCGGCCTTTGTCTCCGGCGTCAGATAGGCCGGCTGCCCCCAGCGCAGCGCCTCCTCCACCCGCCCGACGCCCTCCGTCCGTCCCGCCACGTCGAAGATCAGGCGCCGGAGCGAGAGCAGCCCGGCCCGCGCGCCCAGCGTGAAGGCGAGGAACGCGGCCTCGACCTCGGGGGAGCCGAAATCCGGCTCCGCAATCACCGCCCGTCCCGCGCCGCGCTGCGCGGATAGACGCCGAGCACCTTGAGGAAGGAGGTGAAGAAGCGCAGCTCCTCCATGGCCAGCATCACGTTGGGATGCTCCGGATGCCCCTCGATATCCGCATAGAACTGCGTGGCGGTGAAGGAGCCGTCCACCATGTAGCTTTCGAGCTTCACCATGTTCACGCCATTCGTGGCGAAGCCGCCCATCGCCTTGTAGAGCGCGGCGGGCACGTTCCGCACCTGGAAGACGAAGCTCGTCATCGCCGGGCCGGCGTTCGGGTCCGCCTCCAGCTTCCGCGGGCTCATGACGAGGAAGCGCGTGGTGTTGTGCGCCGCGTCCTGGATGTCGGAGGCGAGGGGGACGAGGCCGTAGATCTCCCCGGCGAGCTTCGAGGCGAGCGCGGCGCGCGTCGGGTCCCCCGCCTTCGCCACGGCCATGGCGGAGCCCGCCGTGTCCGCCCCCGTCACCGTCTTTATCCCGTGAATTTTCATGAAATTGCGGCACTGGCCGAGGAGGACGGTGTGGCTCATCGCCTCCTTCACCTCGGAAAGCTTCGCCCCCGGCACGCCCAGAAGCTCGATCCGCACGGGCACGAAATGCTCCGCGATGATGTAGAGCCCGCTTTCCGGCAGCAGCCGGTGAATGTCCGCCACCCGGCCGTAGAGCGAATTCTCCACCGGCAGCATGGCGAGGCCGGCCGCGCCCGTCTTCACGGCGGCGACCGCATCCTCGAAGGTCGGGCAGGGCAGGGGCTCCATGTCGGGATAGACTTCGCGGCAGGCCTGGTGCGAATAGGCGCCGAGCTCGCCCTGGAAGGCGATGCGATTTGCTTCGTTTACGGTCATTAAACGGGCCTTAGGGTCATCTGGTCGCGCCTTATACGCCTTGCCCGCCGCGGCGGGAAGCTTGTATGGAGGCGTGCCGAAAGGGGCCGCGCCGCCCCGAGCGAAGAGGAGCCGGGCATGGAGCTGAACAAGATCGTCGGGGCGTTCTGCGCGTCGCTGCTGGTGTTTCTCGGCCTCGGGTTCTTCGCCGAACAGGTCTTTTATCCGCATGGCCCGGAGGAGCTCGCCTTCGCGCTCGCCGTCGAGGAGGATGCGGGCGAGGAAGAGGCTGCGCCGGAGGTCGACCTCGCCGAGCTGCTCGCCGCCGCCGACCCGGCCAAGGGCGAGGGCGGGTTCCGCAAGTGCGCGGCCTGCCACAAGGTGGAGGAGGGCGCGAACGGCGTCGGCCCGAATCTCTACCGCGTCGTCGGGCGGGAGATCGCCTCCGTCGAAGGCTTCAAGTATTCCGGCGCGCTGCCCGCCGGCGAGGTCTGGACGCCGGAGAACCTCTTCGCCTTCCTCGAAAACCCGAAGGGTTGGGCGCCGGGCACGTCGATGGGTTTCGCCGGGCTGAAGAAGCCGGAGGAGCGGGCCGAGATGATCGCCTATCTGAACGAGGCGGGCGGCGCGCCGATCACGTTCGAAGCGCCGGCCGAGGAGGCCGCCGCCGAACCCGCCGCGGTCACGACCGAGGTGCCCGCGACGGAGGAAGCCCCCGCCGCCACGGAAGAAGCCCCCGCCGACGATGCGGCGGCTGCGGAAGAGGCCCCTGCGGACGAGCAGGTCGCCGTCGCCCCCGCCGCGCCCGAGGCGCCCGCCGCCGAAGCGCCCGCCGCGGGCGGCATGAGCCCCGAAATGGCCGCCGTCTTCGCCTCCGCCGACCTCGCCGAGGGCGAGAAGGTTTTCCGCAAGTGCCGCGCCTGCCACAAGACGGAGGAC
>JAUHWJ010000534.1 GCA_030424705.1 Alphaproteobacteria bacterium
CGCCTTCCGCTGGACCGGCGCTGCGCTGGCGGCGGGCGTGATGGCCTTCCCGCTCATGGTCCGCGCCATCCGGCTCGCGATCGAGGCGGTGGACCCGAAGCTGGAGCAGGCCGCCGCGACGCTCGGCGCCTCGCGCGCCTGGGTCTTCGCGACTGTAACGCTGCCGCTGATCCTGCCCGGGATCATCGCCGGCGCCATCCTCGCGTTCGCCAAGGCGATGGGCGAGTTCGGCGCGACCATCACCTTCGTCTCGAACATCCCCGGCCAGACGCAGACGCTGCCAAGCGCGATATACACCTTCCTGCAGGTGCCGGGCGGAGAGGATGAGGCGGCGCGGCTCGTGCTCCTCGCCGTCATCGTCGCGATGGGGGCGCTCCTTCTTTCCGAGTGGGTCAGCCGGGCGGTGGCGCGGCGGATCGCTGGCGCATGATGCTCGACGTAGCCCTCCGCCATTCCTTCGGCGCCTTCTCGCTCGACATCGCCTTCGTCGCGCCGCCGGGGATCACCGTGCTCTTCGGCCGTTCGGGTTCGGGCAAGACGACCATCGTGAACGCCGTCGCCGGCCTCCTCCGCCCCTCCGCCGGGCGGATCGCGATCGACGGGCGGCCGCTGACGGATACCGGGACGGGGGTGTTCCTGCCGCCGCACCGGCGGCGGATCGGCTATGTCTTCCAGGAGGGGCGGCTCTTTCCGCATCTCACCGTGCGCCGGAATCTGCTCTATGGTTCATGGTTCGCGCCGCATGGCGCGAAGCGGGAGGAATTCGGGCGAATCGTCGAGATGCTCGGGATCGGCCCGCTGCTAGGCCGGCGACCCGGCGCCCTTTCGGGCGGCGAGAAATCCCGCGTCGCGCTCGGGCGCGCGCTCCTCTCCGCGCCGCAGCTGCTGCTGGCGGACGAGCCGCTCGCGGCGCTGGACGCGGCCCGGAAGGCGGAAATCCTCCCCTATTTCGAGCGGCTGAGGGACGAGGTGGCGATCCCGATCCTCTATGTCAGCCATGCGGCGAGCGAGGTCGCCCGGCTCGCCACCACCGTCGTCGCCCTCGAAGCCGGGCGCGTGATCGCCCAGGGCGCCGCGACGGAAGTGCTGGGCGACCCTTCGGTCCTGCCGGCCGGCGCGCGCGAGGCCGGCGCGGTGCTCACCGCGCGCGTCGTGCGGCATCACGCGGACGGGCTGAGCGAGCTCGAAGCGGGGGGCTGCCCGCTCTTTCTGCCGCGGATCGACCGCGCGCCCGGCGCAGCCATCCGTGTCCGCATCGCGGCGCATGACGTCCTGCTCTCGCGGGCAAGGCCTGAGGGCCTCTCTGCGCTGAACATCCTGCCCGGAACGGTGGCGGAGATCCGCGCGGGGGAGGGGCCCGGCGCCCTCGTCGCCCTCGACACGCCGGCCGGGCGGGTGCTCGCGCGGATCACCCGGCGCTCGGCGGAGGCGCTCGGGCTGGCCCCGGGAGCTGCGGTCCATGCGGTCGTCAAGTCGGTCGCCGTCGCCCCGGCCGATGTCGGGGCAGGGGCCGCGGCCTGAGCCGCGAAGCGGCGGGCGGGGCGCGATATGGCTTGCGCGGCGGATCGCGCGCTGGGCATAACGCGCGGATGAACGAACAGGCGCCCTCCCGTTCAGACAGGCCGGAGCTCCGCATCCGCATCGTCTTCGGCGATGACGCGATGCTCGGCCCGGGCAAGGCCGACCTGCTGGAGCGCATAGGCGAGACGGGCTCGATCGCCGCGGCGGGGCGCAGCATGGCGATGAGCTACAAGCGCGCCTGGATGCTGGTGGAGGAGATGAACGCCGCCTTTCGCGACCCGCTCGTCGAGTCCTCGCGCGGCGGCCCCCACGGCGGCGGCGCCCGCCTGACGGAGGCGGGAGAGGTCGTGCTCGCCCATTATCGCAAGCTTGAAGAGATCATGGCGGAGGCGGGCGCGGCCCGGATCGGCCAGTTGCAGGGCATGCTGCGGCTCGCGCCGAACGCGACCGAAGCCTGAAGAGGGGGCGCCCCGGCGGGCGAACGGGCGCGCCGGGGCGAAAGTGTCAGGCCGCCTTCGGCAGGGTCGCGGCGAGGGCGACGGTGGCGAGCGCGGCGCGCGCCGCCTCCTCACCTTTCTTGACGAAATGGGCGGTGAAGAAGGCCTCGTGCGCCGCGCTCTCCTGGAAATGGTGCGGCGTCAGCACCACGGAGAAGATCGGCACGCCGGTGGCGAGTTGCGCGGTCATCAGCCCGCCCACCACCGTCTCCGCCACGAAGTCATGCCGGTAGATGCCGCCGTCCACCACGAAGGCGGCGCCGACGATCCCGTCATAGAGCCCCGTCCTCGCCAGCCTTTGCGCGAGGAGCGGGATCTCGAAGGCGCCGGGAACGTCATAGACGTCCGTCTCCGCCGCCCCGTTCGTCCGCCGCGCCAGCTCGTCGAAAAAGCCGATGCGGGCAGGATCCACGATGCGGTCATGCCAGCGGGCCTCGATGAAGGCGAAACGGAGGGTCTTTCTGCTTTCGGTGCTCTGATTCATCGTCTGCTCCCGTAGGGTGAAGCGTCGAATCAGGGCGACGAACGGCG
>JAUHWJ010000535.1 GCA_030424705.1 Alphaproteobacteria bacterium
CCCGATGCCGCCCGAACTGCAGGCCGAGATCGCCGCCCTCTCCCGCACCCCGCCGCCGGCGACCGACCGGCTGGAGGAGCAGAAGGCGTAAAGCCGGGCGTCGCTCAGCCGGCTTTCAGCGCATCCGCCCCTTCGGACGCGCCGGAAGGATGCTCGCGCCAGGCGCTGAGCACGAAGAGAACGAGCCTCGCCCCCGCCCGCCTGCGCGCCTCCAGCGCGGGCGACGAAGACCCGAAATAATCGTCCGTGAGGCCCGAAAGGCCCGCAGGCGCGCGGCGCGTCCCGATGTGGAGATACGGCTCCTCGCCCGCCTCCGCGCGTTCGAGATCGACGATCGCGTAGACATAATTGGCTGCGGAGGAATCCCACGCCGTCTCCGGCTCGGAAATCGCGCCCTTCTCCATCAGGACGCGCAGCGCACGCTTCAGCTCTTCGGCGGTCAATGGATGCGTCGAGCGCACAGGTAATGCGGACAGGTTCATCATTTCAGCCCCACCGCGAAACAGGATCGCATGTCCGCTTGTCTCACCCGCTCCGGGCGCTGGTTGGACCGAATCCGGGCCGAAGCGTGGCGCGTCTCCGTGCGGCGCACCGGCGGGCGGCGCTATTCCGCCGCCCCCGGCGCGCCCTGCGCCGCCTCGATGCGCGCCTTCGCCCGCGCCATCAGCTTCGCCCGGCGCCGCTTCTGATAGCGGACGACGATCGGCTTCACGATGAAGTAGCTCGCCGTCGCGGCGAGGATGCCGGGCGCGAGCCCGCCGACGAAATAGGGCAGGACGAGCTTCTCGATGTTCGAGAGAAAGAGGATCGCCATGTCCGTGAACGGCATGTTCTCAATGCCGTCAATCGGGATGCCGCCCATGATGAGCGAGCCGGTCTCGAGGCAGGCGGCGGCGATGAAGGGGAAGGTCAGCGGGTTGCCGACGAAGGTGCCGATGGCGCTGGCGAGGATGTTCCCGCGCAGGACCCAGGCGAGCGCCGCCGCGACGACGAAGTGAAACCCGAAGAACGGCGTGAAGCTCGTATAGACGCCGCAGGCGAAGCCGATGGCGATCCGGGTCGGGCTGTCGGGCAGGCGCTGCATCCTGTGGCGCCAGTAGTCGATCACGCGGCCCCAGCCGCGCCGGGGCGCGATCCAGGCGCGGACCGTCTCCGATAGGGGCCGTCTCTCCCGGCGCTTGAACAGCATCGCCTCACCCCGCGCGGCCATAGCCGCGCCTTTACCTATCCTGCGCCCGCGCGCCCGACCCTATGCCGAAAGGTCGCGCCGCGCCGGGCCCGCCTCCGCCTTGACGTCCGCCTTCGGCCCCTCCGTCTTCGGCCCCTCCGCCTTCGGCAAAGGCGCCGGAAGGCGGGTGCGGCGCACATCCGTCACGATCGCCTGCGCCTCAAGGGCCGAGAGTATGGCGGACATGTGTTTCACATCCCTGACGGTGACCGAAACGCGAAGCCGCCAGAAATCCGGCATTCGCGCCAGTGTCGAGATGTTCTCGATATTCGCCCGGTGCTCCCCGATCAGCGTCGCGACCGCGCCGAGCGCGCCCGCCTGGTTGGCGAGCGTCACGTCGATCGAGGCGGAGCGGCCGCCGAGCTGCGCCGCGTCCTCGTCCCAGCGGAGATCGACCCAGCGCTCCGGATGCTCCTCATGCGCGACGAGCGCCGCACAGTCGATGCAATGGGCCTCGACTCCGCGGCCCGTCCGGATGCCGACGACCCGCTCCCCGGGAATCGGCTCGCAGCATTCTGCGAAGGCGAAGGGCAGGCCCGGCGGCGCCCCGAGGACGAGCCGGTGCGGCCGGCCCGAGGCGTCCTCCGGCGCCGGCTCCTCACTCTCGACCATGCCGGGATAGACCGCGGCGACGAGGCGCCGGCCGGTGATCTCCGCCGCGCCCAGCGCGGCGAGCAACCCATCGACCGAGCCGAAGCCGAGCTTCCGCGCGCCGGAGACGAGCGCCTTCTCCCCGCCGTCGAGCTTCCGCCGCTCGAAGGCGAGCCGCGCGATCTCCCGCCCGAGGCGGACATGCTCCTCGCGCTCGTCCTCCCGCAGCGCGCGGCGGATCGCGGCGCGGGCGCGGCCCGTCGCCGCCATGTCCATCCAGACGGGGGAAGGGCGGGAGCTCTCGACCCGGATGATCTCGACCGATTGCCCGTTCCGCAGTCGCGTCCAGAGCGGCACGCGCTGCCCGTCCACCTTCGCGCCGACGCAGCTGTCCCCGATCCGGGTGTGAATCGCATAGGCGAAGTCGATCGGCGTCGCCCCTCGCGGCAGGCCGTAGACATCCCCTTTCGGCGTGAAACAGAAGACCTGATCATGGAACATGTCGAGCTTGACCTGCTCCAGAAACTCCTTGGGCTGGTCGCCCTTCTCCATCCTCTCCACGAGGTCGGAAAGCCAGCGGAACGGGTCGACCGCGAAGGGGTTCTCGCTCCGCCGCCCCTCCTTGTAGGCCCAGTGCGCGGCGACGCCCGTCTCCGCCACCTCATGCATCTCCCGCGTGCGGATCTGGATCTCCACCCGGCTCGCCGCCGGGCCATA
>JAUHWJ010000536.1 GCA_030424705.1 Alphaproteobacteria bacterium
GACTCCTCCTCGTCAACGCCGCCCTCGCCACGATGGCGAATGGCGTCCTCCCCGGCGCCGCGGCCTACGGGTTGCTGAACCGGGCCGCCATCGCGGTGGAGAAGGGGCGCATCCGCTGGGTGGGGCCGACGGAGGAGGCAGGGGCCTTCCCGGATTTCGAGAAGCGGGACCTGGAGGGCCGGCTCGTCACCCCCGCTCTGGTCGATTGCCACACGCATCTCGTCCATGGCGGGCACCGGGCGTGGGAATTCGAGATGCGGCTCAAGGGCGCGACCTATGAGGAGGTGGCGCGCGCCGGCGGCGGCATCCTCTCCACCGTCCTCTCGACGCGGGGCGCGACGGAGGCGCAGCTCGTGAAATCCGCCCTGCCGCGGATCGACGCGATGATCCGCGAAGGGGTCGCGACGGTGGAGATCAAGTCGGGCTACGGGCTCGACATCGACACCGAGCTGACCATGCTCCGCGCCGCGAGGCGGCTGGCGAAGGAGCGGCCGATCCGCGTCCGCACCACCTTCCTCGGCGCGCATGCCGTGCCGCCCGAATACAAGGGCAGCCCGGAAGCCTATCTGCGGGACGTCTGCCTCCCCGCGCTCGACGCCGCGGCGGAGGAGCGCCTGATCGACGCGGTGGACGGGTTCTGCGAGGGCATCGCCTTCAACCCGGACCAGATGGCGCAGGTTTTCGCCCGCGCGCGGAAGCATCACCTGCCGGTCAAGCTCCACGCCGAGCAGCTTTCCAATATCGGCGGCGCGCGGCTCGCGGCGCGCTATGGCGCGCTTTCCGCCGATCATCTCGAATATGCGGATGCGGGGGACGCGGCGGCGCTGGCGCAGGCGGGGACGGTCGCCGTGCTCCTCCCCGGCGCCTATTACACGATCCGCGAGTCGCGCCGCCCGCCGGTGGAGGCGTTCCGCGAGTCGGGAGTGCCGATGGCGGTGGCGACGGATTGCAACCCCGGCTCCTCCCCGCTCGCCTCGCTCCTCCTCGCCATGAACATGGCCTGCACGCTCTTCGGGATGACGCCGGAGGAGGCGCTGGCGGGCGCGACGCGGAACGGGGCGAAGGCGCTCGGGCTCAAGGATTGCGGGGTGATCGCCGCGGGGCTCCGCGCCGATCTCGCGATCTGGGATGTCGAGCATCCAGCCGAACTCGCCTACCGGATCGGGTTCAACCCGCTGCGCGAGCGGCTTTTCGCAGGGGCGGACGCATGATCCTGAAGCCGGGCGCGGCGACGCTTGCCGAACTCGAGGCGGTCTGGCGCGGGGCGGCGGCTTCGCTAGACCCTTCCGCGCGGCCGGACGTGGAGGCGGCGGCGGCGCTTGTCGCGAAGGCGGCTTCGGAGGATGCGCCGGTCTATGGCGTCAATACCGGCTTCGGGAAGCTGGCGAGCCGCAAGATCGCGGCGAAGGATACGGCGACGCTCCAGCGCAACCTCATCCTCTCGCATTGCGCCGGGGTGGGCGCCGCGCTCCCGGAGCCGGAGACGCGGCTGATGATGGCGCTGAAGCTCCTCTCCCTCGGCCGCGGCGCCTCCGGCGTGCGTTGGGAGGTCATCGCGCTGATCGAGGGGATGCTGGCGCGGGGCGTCGTCCCCGTCATCCCCGAACAGGGCTCCGTCGGCGCCTCGGGCGACCTCGCGCCGCTCGCGCATATGGCGGCTGCGATGATCGGGGCGGGGGAGGCCGTGTTCGAGGGGCGGCGGACGCCCGGCGCGGAGGCGCTGGCGGCGGCGGGGCTCGCGCCCGTGACGCTCGGGCCGAAGGAGGGGCTCGCGCTCATCAACGGCACGCAATTCTCCACCGCGCTCGCCCTCGCTGGCTTCTGGCGGGCGGCGGAGATGGCGCGGGCCTCGCTGGTGACGTCATGTCTCTCGACGGACGCGATCATGGGATCGGATGCGCCGCTGCTGGCGGAAATCCACCGGCTCCGCGGCCATGCGGGGCAGATCGCGGCGGCTTCGGTGATGCGCGGGCTGATGGAGGGCTCCGAAATCCGCGAGAGCCACCGCGAGGGGGACAGCCGGGTGCAGGACCCGTATTGCATCCGCTGCCAGCCGCAGGTGCTCGGCGCCTGCCTCGACCTTCTCGCGCAGGCGGCGCGGACGCTGGAGACGGAGGCGAACGCCGTCACCGACAATCCGCTGGTGCTGGTCGAGGAGGGGCGGATCGTCTCGGGCGGCAATTTCCATGCGGAGCCTGTCGGCTTCGCGGCGGACCAGATCGCGCTCGCGGTCGCCGAGATCGGCGCCATCGCGCAGCGGCGGGTGGCGCTGATGGTGGACCCGACGCTCTCCCATGACCTGCCGCCCTTCCTCACCCCCGATCCGGGCCTCAATTCCGGCTTCATGATCGCGGAGGTGACGACGGCGGCGCTGATGAGCGAGAACAAGCATCTCGCCAACCCCTGCACCACGGATTCGACGCCGACCTCCGCCAATCAGGAGGATCACGTCTCCATGGCCGCGCATGGCGCGCTGCGGCTCCGGCGGATGCTGGACAATCTCGCCGTGATCCTAGGGGTGGAGGCGCT
>JAUHWJ010000537.1 GCA_030424705.1 Alphaproteobacteria bacterium
TTCGAGGCGGAGGAGAAGGTGGTTCTCCTGATCGACGAGATCGACAAGGCGGACATCGAGTTCCCCAACGACCTCCTGCAGGAGCTCGACCGGATGGAATTCTACGTCTACGAGACGGGGGAGACGATCCGCGCGAAGCGCCGGCCCATCGTCATCATCACTTCGAACAACGAGAAGGAGCTGCCGGACGCGTTCCTGCGCCGCTGCTTCTTCCATTACATCCGCTTCCCCGACATCGAGACGATGCAGGAGATCGTGGACGTTCACTTCCCCGGCGTTAGGAAGAGCCTCGTCCACGCCGCGCTGACGCAATTCTACGAGCTGCGGGAGACGCCGGGCCTGAAGAAGAAGCCCTCGACCTCTGAGGCGCTGGACTGGCTGCGTCTCCTGATGGCGGAGGACATGTCCGCCGCCGACCTGAAGGGCGATACGGCGGAGGCGCTGCCGAAGCTCCACGGCGCGCTCCTGAAGAACGAGCAGGACGTGCACCTGCTGGAGCGGCTCATGTTCATGAACCGGAGGCGCCAGGGGCAGTAAGTGGGCGCGGTTTTCGACGCCCTCCAGTTCGCCATTCTGCCCGTATTCGCCTTTCCCGCCATCGGCTTCGCCTTCGGGCTGCGGGGCGCGTTCGGTCGGGTCGCGGCGGAGGGCGTTAACGCCTACGTCGTCGGCCTCGCGGTGCCCTGTCTCCTCTTCCGGCTGATGGCGACGGTCGACCTTGGGGAGATCGACTGGCCGGTTCTCCTGGCATACGAGGCGAGCCTCGTTCTGCTCTACGGCTTCGGCTACATCGTATGCTGCCACGGCTTCCGACTAGCGCCGCCGGAGGCGCTGATCCTTGGCCTCGCGGGCGCGTTCCCGAACCATGTCTTCTTCGCTCTGCCTATCGCGCAGAACCTCTACGGCGAGGGCGCGGCGGCGCCGGTTGCGACGATGATCGCCGTGGACACGCTCGGCATCTTCGTCGCCACGATCCTGATTCTCGAGGCGATGACAGGAAAGGCCGGCGCCGCGGCGACGCTGCGCTCGATCGCGGCGAACCGACTCATCCTCGCCATTCTCGCCGGCTTCGCGTTCAACCTTTCGGGGCTGGCCCTTCACCAGGGCGTGGACCGGTTCCTCGGCCTCGCCGCGGGCTCCGCCGCGCCCGCCTCGCTGTTCGCGCTCGGGGTAATCCTGTCCGGAGCCGATCTCACGCGCTTCGGCGGCCCGGCGCTGGCGGCGACAACGATGAAATGCATCGTCCATCCGCTGCTCGGCGTCGTCCTGCTCGGGGCTGTCGTGGAGCCCTCCGCCGCCTGGGCCGGGCCGGCGCCGCTCGTCTTCGCGGCGCCCTGCGGGGCGATGGCCTTCGTGCTCGGCCTCCGCTACGGGGTAAATGTGGACAGCGCGGCGAAGGCGGTTATCCTCTCGACAGCGCTCTCCGTTCCGGTGACCGCCCTTTTCGCCTGAGGCGCCATGCTCACGATCCGCCCGCTCGCTCCATCCGACCATGCCGAATGGCGCCGGCTGTGGACGCTGTATCTCGCCTTCTACGAGACCGTCCTGCCCGAGGAGATCTACGAGACGCATTGGCGGCGCCTCCTCGGCGACGACCCGCAGGATTTCCACGGCCTGATCGCGGAGAAGGACGGCGCGGCCCTAGGCCTCACGCATTACGTCTTTCACCGGCACGGCTGGAAGATCGAGAACACCTGCTATCTGCAGGACCTCTACGTAGACGAGGCCGCGCGGGGAACGGGCGCGGGCCGCGCCTTGATAGAGGCGGTCTATGCCGCGGCCAACGCGGCAGGCTGCCCTTCCGTCTACTGGCTGACGCAGGACTTCAACGCCACTGCGCGGCGGCTTTATGACCGGGTGGCGAAGAAGACCCCCTTCATCGTCTACCGGCGTTGAGCGGGCGGTCAGCGCTCCTCTTTCTCGCGCTCGCGGCCTGCGCGACGGGGCCCAGCCCGGACCCGATCTACCGCGAGGCGGAGCGGACACGCCCACATGAGGTCGTCGCGCGGCCGGATTTCCCTCGATACGGCGAGATGATCGGCCGGGGCGGCGGCGTCTGGTCCGCCGAAAGCCTGACGGAGGACTTCGTCGAACTTGTCTTCATGACCGAATGGGGCGACCGGAACGAGGGTTTGCTTCGCTTCGAGGGGCCGGTGCGCGTCGCGCTCGCGGGGCGCGAACTGGCGGCCTATCGGCCCTATGCGTCTGACCTTGTCGCTCGGTTACGCGCCGGCGCGCCGGGCCTCAACCTCTCATTGTCGGAGGGAGAAGAGGGAGAGATCACGTTGCGGACGGCGCCGGCAGGCGAGATGTCGGCCGTGGCGGCGGACGCGCTCTGCTTCTTCCTTCCCTTTTCCGGCGGCTGGGCGGAGTTCCGCAGCGCCGCAGCGGAGGGGCGGCCGTTCTGGCGCGGGCTGGAGCGGTTCGAGGCGATCACCGTCTTCCTCCCTGCCCATGCCGCGCCGCACGAGATCCGCGCCTGCATCGAAGAGGAGGTGACGCAGGCGCTCGGACCGACGAACGACATC
>JAUHWJ010000538.1 GCA_030424705.1 Alphaproteobacteria bacterium
AAGGGCGTGGTGGACGGCGGCGTGATCCCCGAAGAGATCACGGTGCCTCTGAAGGTGCATGAGCTGGCCGACGGCTCGACCTACATGTCGGGCAACCGCGCTCTTTACAACACGTTCTTCATCTGGGGCATGAACCTCGACGCGTACAATTCCCTGCCTGACGACCTGAAGGCGGTGATCGACGCGAATTCCGGCCTCGAAGCCTCCGCCATGGCCGGCCGGGCGATGGACACCGGGGATGCGGCGATGCACCCGACCATCGTCGGCGGCGGGCGCGAGATCGTGACGCTGCCGCCCGAGGAGGTCGCCCGCTGGAAGGAAGTCGCCGCGCCGCTCGTCGCCGCCTGGGCGGAGGCGACGCCGAACGGCGCCGCGATCCTCGCCGATGCGAAGGCGCTCGTCGAAAAGTACAGCGGCCCGGAGGAATGATCCGGGCGGGCGGGCCCGCGCGGCCCGCCCCGTTCCGGCGGGAGCCATGAGATGAGCCAGGGCCTCGCGCCCCGGGCCGAGGCGGCCCTGGGGCGCATTCTTGACCGGATCGCGCAGGCGCTGGCGCTCCTCGGCGGCGTGACCCTCGCCGCCGTCGCGCTGATGAGCGTCGGCTCCATTGGGGGGCGCGCGCTCTCCGGCTTCGGGCTCGGCCCGATCCTCGGCGATTTCGAGCTGGTGCAGGTCGGATGCGCCGTCGCCGTATTCTCCTTCCTGCCGCTCTGCGTGATGCGGCGCGGGAACGTGACGGTCGACATCGTGGTCGATCTCTTCCCGAACCGGCTCCGCGCCTTCTTCTCGCTGGTCGGGGATGCGGCGATCGTCGTCGCCGCCTGGCTCATCGCCTCCCGCCTCTGGTTCGGGATGCTGGACAAGCGGAGCTACGGGGAGGAGACGTTCATCCTCGGCATGCCGGTCTGGTGGGGCTACGCCGCCTCGATGGCGGGGGCCGCCTTCTTCCTCGTCGCCGCGGTCTACGCCTTCTGGCGCGGCATAAACGTGATGCTGCGCGGCGCGCGCGAGGCCGGCGGGGCGCATCTCTGATGGACGGGTTCACGCTCTCGCTCGTCGGCTTCGGGCTGATGCTGCTCCTGATCTTCCTCCGGATGCCGATCGGCGTTGCGCTGTTCCTGACCGGCTTCTTCGGGGTCTGGATCGTCACGGGCCGGCCGAACATGGTCATGGCCCAGATGAAGTCCCTGACCTACGAGACCTTCTCCTCGTACTCTCTCTCGGTCGTCCCGCTCTTCCTCCTGATGGGGCAGTTCGCGACGCGCTCCGGCATGTCGAAGGGCCTCTTCCGCGCGGCGGCGGACTGGCTCGGGCACTATCGCGGCGGGATGGCGATGGCCTCGGTCGGCGCTTGTGCGGGCTTCGGGGCCGTCTGCGGCTCCTCGCTCGCCACCGCCTCCACCATGGGGCAGGTCGCGCTGCCGGAGATGCGGCGCTACGGCTATTCCGGGCGGCTATCCACCGGCGTCCTCGCCGCCGGGGGGACGCTCGGCATCCTGATCCCGCCCTCCGTCATCCTCGTGATCTATGCGATCCTGACCGAGCAGAACATCGCGAAGATGTTCGTCGCCGCGCTCGTTCCCGGCCTCCTCGCCGCGCTCGGATACATCCTCGTCGTCGCCATCTATGTCCGGATCTGGCCGGATGAGGCGACGAGCCTGCCGCGCAAGAGCTATGGTGAGCGGCTCCGCGCGCTCGGCGGAATCTGGCCCGTCGTCGTCATCTTCGGGCTCGTGATGTGGGGCATCGCCGGGGATTCGAACTGGGCGCAGGCCGGCCAGCAGGCGCTCTTCACCCCGACGGAGGGCGCGGCGGTCGGCGCGGTGCTGACCGGGCTCTATGGCGCGCTGAACGGCGGGCTGACGCTCCGCACCTTCTTCGACTGCGTCATGGAGACGGCGGTGACAACCGCCATGATCTTCATGATCGTCTTCGGCGCCCAGGTCTTCAACACTTTCCTCGCCCTGACACAGACTCCGCAGGGCCTCGCGGACTGGGTGACGGCGCGGGGCTTCGCGCCGATGACCGTGCTCGTGATGATGCTGGCGCTCTACCTCGTCTTCGGCTGCGTGATGGACAGCCTCTCGATGATCCTCCTCACGATCCCGATCTTCTTCCCCATCGTGCAGGGCCTCGATTTCGGCCTGACGCCGGAAGAGACGGCGATCTGGTTCGGCATCCTCGCGCTGATCGTGGTGGAGGTCGGGCTCATCACGCCGCCGGTGGGCATGAACCTCTTCATCATCTCCTCGATGGCGAAGACCGTGCCGATGATGGAGACCTATCGCGGCGTCCTGCCCTTCGTGCTATCCGATCTGGTGCGCGTCGCGATCCTCGTCGCGGCGCCGTCGATCTCGCTTTTCCTCGTGAGGGCCGTTTCCTGATGACAGACGACGAAATTCCCGCCGACATGCGCGCCAAGGTCGCGGCCTCCGATTTCGAGGGCGTGATGAAGTTCGATTGCGGGAAGGACGGCGTCGTCGTCATCAACGGGCGGGAGGTGACGCGGCAGGACATGGAGGCGGAC
>JAUHWJ010000539.1 GCA_030424705.1 Alphaproteobacteria bacterium
TCTACGAAGAAGCGGCCCATCTCAGTTCTCCGCCGCGGGCGGAAGCTCCACGAGCTCGGGCGTCACGGTCGCGCCGGGCCGGGCGCGGGCGATCCCCTCGATCACGATGGTCTCGGAGCCGTCGAGCCCCGAGCGGATGACGCGGTAGCCGTCGATCCTCGGCCCCGGCCTCACCTCGCGCGGGGTGACCTTGCCCTCCCCGTCAACCGTCATCACCAGCCGGCGGTTCTGGTCCGACACCAGCGCGGAATCGGGGATCAGCACGCCCTGATAGGGCAGCGAACCTGTGACGTTCACACGGCCGAAGAGGCCCGGCGTCAAGAGGCCGTCAGGATTCGGCACAACGAGGCGGAGGCGCAGCGTGCCGGATTCGGCGCTGATGCGGTTCTCGCCGAAATCGACCTTGCCGGAGAAGGTCCCCATCGTCTCGTCGAGCAGGGTCACGTAGGCTTCCAGCCCGCCGCCCTCGTTGAGCGGGACGCCGCGGGCCCGGGCGTCGCTCGAATAGGCGAGAAAATAGCGCTCGTCGATGTCGAAAGAGAAATAGATCGGATCCGTGGCGACGATGCTCGTCAGCACCGTCTCGTTCGCCGTGACGAGGTTGCCCGGGTCGATCCGCCGCCGGTCGATCCGGCCGGACATCGGAGCGCGGATCTCGGAATATTCCAGGTCGATCTGCGCTGACTGAACCGCCGAGCGCGCCTGTTCGAGCGCGCCGGCCGCGCCGAGGAACGCCTCGCGCCGCTGGTCCACGGTCGCCTGCGCGATGTTGCCGGAGGCGATCAGCGCCTCCGCCCGGTCGAGCTGCTCCTTCGCGAAGTCGTGGCTCGCCTGCGCCACCCGCACCTGCGCCTCCGCCTGTTCGAGAGCGAGGCGAAACTGCCTCTGATCGATGGTGAAGAGCGGGTCGCCCTTTTGGACGAGCTGCCCGTCCGTGAACATCACCGACTCGAGGTAGCCGGTGACGCGGGAGCGCACGGTGACGTCCTCGACGGCCTCGAACCGCCCGGTGAATTCGTCATCCTCGACAATGGTCTTGACGACGGGCTTCGCGACGGTGACGGGCGGCGGCCCTTGCTGCGCAAAGGTAGGCGACATGGCGAGAGCAAGGAGAAACGCGAGGGCGGCGACACGCATGGGGCGACTCGGTGTTGCGGCGCCGAAACAGGACGCAACCGCAGGATAGAGGAGAAACCGACTGTGGCAACCGCGGGCTTGAGGCTTCGCCCGGCGCGGGCGAGAACAGGCTCATGGCTCCCCTGCCTCTCCTCATCGCCGGGCCGACGGGCGCCGGGAAATCCGCCCGCGCGCTGGAGGAGGCGGAGAAGGGCGGCGTGATCGTCAACGCCGACGCCAGCCAGGTCTATTCCGGCTGGCGCATCCTCACCGCCCGGCCGCCGGCGGAGGAGGAGGCGCGGGCGTCGCACCGGCTCTACGGCCATGTGGATCCTTCGATCCGCCATTCGGTGGGAGACTGGCTGCGCGAGGCCGCCGTAGTTCTGGACGAGGCGCGGGCGGCGGGGCTCCGCCCGATCTTCGTAGGAGGGACCGGCCTCTCTTTCGACGCGCTGACGCGGGGGCTCGCGGCGATCCCGGAGCCACCGCAGGCGCTCCGCGCCGGGATCGAGGCCGCGCTGGCGGAGGAAGGGCTGCCGGCGCTCGCCGCAAGACTGACGGCGGAGGACCCGGAGACGGCGGCGGGGACAGACCTTCGCAACCCCCGCCGCGTCGCCCGCGCGCTCGAAGTCCTCTTTGCGACGGGGCGCGGCCTCGCCGCCTGGCGGCGGGAGACGGGGCCGCCGCTCGTCTCCGAGGCGGAGCGGATCGTCGTGCTTCCGGACCGCGCCGCGCTCTATACGCGCCTCGACGCCCGGTTCGACGCGATGCTGGAGGCGGGCGCGCTGGAGGAGGCGCGGGCGATGCTGGCGCGGGGGCTCGACCCGTCGCTGCCCGCCATGAAGGCGGTCGGCGCGCCGGAGCTCTTCGCGCACCTTCGCGGCGAGATCGGGCTCGAAGAAGCGGCGGGCCGGGCGAAGCAGGCGACGCGGAACTATGCGAAACGGCAGATGACGTGGATCCGGAACCGGATGGCGGGGTGGCCGAGGGCCTAAAGGTCCTTCACCGCGCAGCCCGTAGCGCCGCGGATCATCTCGCCGACGATGCGGCGATGGCAGCCGGCCGCGCAGGCTTCGTAGCAAAGAAGCGCCGCCCGCTTCTCCGTCGCGATGGTGATGGCCGCGGCGAGCCCGTCCTGCGCTTCCGGCGTCTCCATATGGGCGGCGAAGATCGCCTCCATCTCCGCCACGCGCCCGGCCCGCGCCGCCTCCCGCCCCGGCTTCGGCGTGCCGAGGGCGCGGATATGGGCGTAGCCGATCCCCTCCGCCTCCAGCGAGGCGCGCAGTATGGTCTTGGAGAAGCCCGCGCGCCGCGAGGCGGCGACGGCGCGGACGTCGATCACGATCTCGACGCCCGCAGCTTGCAGTCGCGCGATCACGTCGGGCAGGGCCGCGGATTC
>JAUHWJ010000540.1 GCA_030424705.1 Alphaproteobacteria bacterium
GGGCTCAACGTCTTCTACCGGGACGAGGATCTGGACAGCGAGAGCTCCTTCGAGATCTCCAGCATCGGCTTCATCCCCTCGATGACCTTCCCGATCAGCGAGCCCGGCCGGCTGCGGCTCTTCTACGAGATCTCGCAGGACGACATCCGCGATTTCGGCCTCAACGTCTCCCCGCTGATCCGGATCGACGAAGGCAAGCAGATCACCTCCGCCATCGGCTTTCGCTATACCCATGACAAGCGGAACGACCCGATCGAGCCGACCGACGGCTATTTCCTCGCCTGGACCCAGACTTTCGCCGGCCTCGGCGGTGAGGCGCGGTATTCGCGGACCGTTGCCAGCGCGAAGGGCTGGACGTCCTTCTTCGCGGACGACGTGATCCTCAGCCAGGAGTTCGAGGGCGGCGCGCTTTTCGGGCTCGGCCGTGACCTGAAGATCAACGACCGCTTCTTCCTCGGCGGAGACAGTTTCCGCGGCTTCGCCTTCTCCGGCATCGGGCCACGGGACAGTTCGCTCGGCTTCAACGGCATCGAGCGGGACGACGCGCTGGGCGGCAACTTCTACGCCATCAGCCGGACGGAGCTGACCTTCCCGCTCGGCCTGCCTGACGAGTTCGGCATCTTCGGCGGGGTGTTCGCGGATGTCGGCACGCTCTGGAGCCTCGATGACAGTTCCGCGCTCGATACGGACCCGAGCAGCGCCTCGAACGGCCTCGTCGTCGGCGTGAACGATTCCGCGGAGCTTCGCGCCTCGGTCGGCGCCAGCATCTTCTGGGATTCAGGCTTCGGCCCGCTCCGGCTGAACTTCGCCGTTCCGGTCAAGAAACAATCCGGCGACGAGACGGAGTTCTTCCGGCTGACGGTCGGAACGCGGTTCTGAATGCGGGGCGTCGCGGCGAGGCTCGCCGCCGCCTGCCTCTTCGCGCTCGCCTGCGCGGCCGGCGCGCAGGAGGCGCCGCCGATCCTGATCGTCGATCGCGAGCGCGTCCTGCGCGACAGCGTTCCGGCTCGGACCCTTGCCGAGAGCGAGCGGGAGGCCCGCATCGCGCTGGGCGAGGAGCTTGAGGCGCTGCGGCGCGCGCTCGAGACCGAGGAGGCGGAGATCGCGGCCCTTCGTGACGAAGGGGACAAGGCGGCCTTCGAGGCGCGGGTGCGCGCCTTCGACATCCGGGTGCGCGAGGCGCGGCGCGACAGCCAGGCGAAGGGCGAGGCGCTCCAGGCCCGCTTCATCGGCGCCCGGCGCGACCTAGCGGCGTCGCTGGAGCCGGTGCTGCAATCCGTTCTGAAGGATACCGGCGCCACGTTGATCCTTGATGCGAGAACGGTGCTCGCCGCGAGGCAGGGCGCCGACGTGACCGACGAGGTCATCCGCCGCTTCGACGCCGCGCCGCCAATTCCCCCGCCGCCGGCGCAACCGGCGGAGGAATGAGGGGCGCCCGCCCGCTTGACCCTAGCGCGCGGCGCGGTATGACGGACGGGAACCAAGAACAAGAGATCGGCTGGCATGGACGGAATGGCGAGCGAAGACCTGAAACATGCCGATGTCGAGCGCATCAAGCGGATGATCCCGCATCGCTATCCTTTCCTCCTGATCGATGCGGTGGAGGCGATACGCGTCAATGACAGCGCGGTCGGCATCAAGAACGTCTCGGTCAACGAGCCGCATTTCCAGGGTCACTTCCCGGAGAAGCCCGTCATGCCCGGCGTCCTCATCGTCGAGGCGATGGCGCAGACCGCCGCCGTCCTCGTCGTCGAGACGCTGGAGATGATCGACAAGGGCCTCCTCGTCTACTTCATGACGCTGGACAAGACCCGCTTCCGCAAGATCGTCGCGCCGGGGGACCGGCTGGAGCTGCATGTGAAGATCCTCCGCGGCCGCGGCAAGATCTGGAAGTTCTGGGCCGAGGGCAAGGTCGGCGGGGAGATCGCGGCCGAGGCCGAATTCTCCGCCATGATCATCACGCCGGACGATTCCCGCCGCCGCTAGGCGCGCGGCCCCCGCCCCATTGACGCGCCCGCGCCCTCGGGCCACGCTCGCATCCTGTTTCGAAGGGGGGCGGGCATGGTCGTGGCGCATACCGTCGCCTTTCAGGGGATGGAGGCGCGGCCCGTGGAGGTGCAGGTGCATCTCGCCCCCGGCATCCCCGCCTTCACCCTCGTCGGCCTGCCGGACAAGGCGGTGGCGGAATCGAAGGAGCGGGTGCGCGCGGCGCTGAACGCCATCGGCCTCGCCCTGCCGCCGCGGCGCATCACGGTGAACCTCGCGCCCGCCGACCTGCCGAAGGAGGGGGCGCATTACGACCTCCCCATCGCGCTCGGCCTTCTCGCGGCGCTGGAGGTCGCGCCGGCGGAGGAGGTTTCCCGCTGCCTCGCGATGGGGGAGCTTTCGCTCGACGGGCGGATCGGGCGGGTGAGCGGGGTATTGCCGGCCGCGCTCGCCGCGGCGGAGGCGGAGATGAGCCTCGTCTGCCCGGAAGCCTGCGGGGCGGAGGCCGCGCTCGTCGGCG
>JAUHWJ010000541.1 GCA_030424705.1 Alphaproteobacteria bacterium
CACCATCGACCTCGCGACCTGGTGGACGGAGAACCTGAACCCCGGCACGGTGAACTGCCCCATCGTCGTCAACACCGACGCCTATGAGAGCCTGCCGGCGGCGCACCGGGAGGCGCTGGACAGCTCGGTGCCGGAGGCGATCGCCTATTACATCGAGAATTACGAGAGCAAGGTGATCGAGCAGTGGAACAAGATCCTGGCCGAGAAGAACGTTAAGAAGGTCCAGATCCCCGAGGCTGAGCTTGCGGCCTTCCGCGAGGCGGCGGGCGGGCCGGTGAAGGCGGCGTGGATGGAGAAGATGCAGGCGCAGGGCGTCCCGGCGCAGGAGCTCTATGACACCGTCACGAAGGCGCTCGCGGACTTCCGCGCCAAGCAGACGAACTGAGCGTCGCGCGCGGCTCCGGCTTCGGGCCGGGGCCGCGCCTGATCCCGCTTCGTCGCGGCGCCGGAGCGGCGCCGGGCTCCGCTGAGGGGGAAACAAGATGGCCGGACCTTCGCTCGTCCGGGAGGACGGGAGCATTCTCTCCCGCGCCGACCGGTCGCTTCATCGCATCGAAACGGGTCTCACGCTCGTAGCGGGAATCGTGATCTTCCTCCTGATGCTTCTCGCCGTGGGGCAGATCCTCGGGCGGAAGCTCTTGAACGCGCCGGTGCCGGGCTTCATCGACTGGGTGGAGCAGGCTATGGCCGTATTCGCCTTTCTCGGCATCGCCTATTGCCAGCGCGTCGGCGGGCATATCCGTATGGACATCCTGATCGGGCAGCTCCGCCGCCGCTGGCTCTGGCTGGCCGAGATCGTCTCTACGCTCCTGATGCTCTTCCTCACCGTCGTGCTGACCATCGGCTCCTGGCGGCATTTCCAGCGGGCCTTCGACTGGAACGCCCCGATGTTCAGCCGCGACAGCTCCATCGACATCGCGCTGCCGCTCTGGCCCGCGAAGCTCCTCGTGCCGCTGGCGCTCGGCCTCCTCGCGCTGCGGCTCCTCCTGCAGCTATGGGGCTATGTCCGCGCGCTGAGGGAGGGCACGGAGGAGCCCATAGCGGTGCCGATGATCCTCTCCGCCGCGGAAGAGGCCGCGCTTGAAGCGGAGCATGTGCAGGGCGCGGAAGCCGAAATCAGGGGGCGCGGCTGATGGAAGCCTATGATATCGGGCTCATCCTTTCGGGCGTGCTTGTCGTTCTTGTCGTCATCGGCGTGCGCGTCGCCTTCGCGGCGGCGCTGATCGGTTTCGTCGGCCTCGTCTGGATCTTCTCCGAGCGCATGGGGTTCGAGCGGGGCTTCGACGTCGCCATGTCGATGGCGGGCTCGGTGCCGCATTCCAAGGCGACGGGCTACACGCTCTCCCTCATCCCGACCTTCATCCTGATCGGCTATCTCGCCTATTACGCCGGGCTCACCGGCTATCTCTTCGAGGCGGCGAAGCGCTGGCTCGGCTGGATGCCGGGCGGGCTCGGCATCGCCACCGTCTTCGCGACCGCGGGCTTCGCCGCCGTCTCCGGCGCCTCCGTCGCCACCTCCGCCGTCTTCGCCCGGATCGCGATTCCGGAGATGCTGAAGCTCGGCTATGACCGCCGCTTCGCCGCGGGCGTCGTGGCGGCCTCCGGCACGCTCGCCTCGCTGATCCCGCCCTCGGCGATCCTCGTGATCTATGCGATCATCGTGGAGACCTCGGTGGGGCAATTGCTGCTCGCCGGGTTCATCCCCGGGCTCTATTCCGCCGTGCTCTATGGCGGGCTCGTCATCATCCTGGCCAAGATCAACCCGAAGCTCGGCCCGCCCGTGGGCGGGTTCACCTGGCGGGAGCGGTTCGAGTCCCTGCCCGGGGCGGCGCCGATCCTCTTCGTCGTCGGCATCATCATCTACTGCATCTATTTCGGCTGGGGCACGCCGACGGAGGCGGGCGCGCTCGGGGCCTTCGTCGTCCTCCTCATGGCGCTCTGGAAGGGGATGCGCTGGGGGCAATTGAAGGACGCCCTGATCGAGAGCGCGAAGCTGACGGTGATGATCTTCACCATCATCTGGGGCGTGCTGATCTATGTTCGCTTCCTCGGCTTCGCGGACCTCCCCGGAGCCTTTGCGGACTTCATCGCGGGGCTCCACCAGTCACCCATGCTGACGCTCCTCCTCATCCTCTGCGCCTACGCCGTGCTCGGCATGTTCATGGACGCGATCGGGATGCTCCTCCTGACCCTCCCGGTCGTCTTCCCCGCCGTCATCGCGTTGAACGGCGGGGAAGGGGTGTCCGTGGCGGACAGCGCCTTTGGCATGACCTCGACGGAATGCGCGATCTGGTTCGGGATCATCGTGGTGAAGATGGCGGAGCTATGCCTCATAACCCCGCCCATCGGCCTCAACTGCTTCGTGGTGGCGGGGGTGCGCCCCGACATCTCCGTGCAGGACGTCTTCCGCGGCGTCGCGCCCTTCTTCATCGCGGACGCGGTGACGATCGCGGGGCTGATCGCGTTTCCGGGGATCGTGCTGTTCTTGCCGCGGT
>JAUHWJ010000542.1 GCA_030424705.1 Alphaproteobacteria bacterium
GGGAAAGGCCGCGATCAGCGCGCCCTCCTTGCCGTAGAAGAAGAGCGCCTCGACCTCTCCGTGCGATCCTTCGAGGAGGGCGCCGGCCGGGCCGGCGAGCGCATCGGCCTTGCCGAAGCGGACCGCGCCGGCCGCGTTCTCGGCAAGGAGGCCTTCCAGCACGGCGGCGCGCGTCGCCGTCGCCTCCTTCGCCGCGGAGAGGCCGAGAAAGACGGCGCCGCCGATCACCGTTCCGGACGTTGCGAGAATGCCCGCCGCCAGGGCGAGGGCGATTTTCTGCCTGAGCGTCATGCAATGATCCTCCGTGCGCCCGGAAAACTCCGGGCGCCGCTGGGCTGCAGAAAAATAGGGTTGAGGTTATTCGAGCGCTTCGACGTTCACGCCGAAGGTCGCCGCGCCGACGGGTTGGCCCGTCGCCGGATCGACGATCGCGACGCTGATCTGGCTCTGGTAGGTCTGGGTCGACTCGTCGAGCTCGATGTCGCCGATGTCCATCGCGTCCGGGCCGACGGCGTAGGTGAGGCTCCATTTCGCCTCGTCGCCCTGCCAGTAATCCGAGGTCGTGTCCGACATGGCGACGTTGAGGCCGCGCGCGTCCATCACGAAAATCTCAGTGTAGAGCCCGCCGCTCGCCTCGACCATGTCGCGGAGGAGGGCGGAGACCGGATGGTCCGCCACCGGCGAGATCGTCGGCGTGGCGGCGGAGCCGACCTCGGCGCGCCAGGCCTTGTCCATCGCGTCGATATCGGCCTGCGTCAGCCCTTCATGGCGGGCGTTCTGCTCGACGATGGCGGCGATGATCGCCGGGTCCTGCACGAGGGCGCGCACCTTGGTCTCGCCGAGGTCGCGCAGCGGGCCCTCGAACTCGTTCGCGACCGCGGGCGCGGCGGCGAGGAGAACGGGAATGAGAATGCACTTGGCCTTGAACATTGTCTCTCTCCTTATCTGCGCGCCCCGGACACACCACGAAACCATCGGGGAGCGGCTGGCAGGAAGGTCGGCGAGAGACCTTTCAAAGCTGTCAACGCAGGCTGACGCTATGTCAAAAAAATCGGGCGTAGTCCGGCCCGCAGCTATCCCTTCGGCTGGCTCTTGCCCCGGTAGACCCGCGTGCCCGCCTTGCCGGCCTGCGAGCGGCCCTTCGCGCGCTCCGGCGCGGAGGCGGCCTCTACCGCCGATTGCCGGGCGAGCGGGTCGTCCGCCACGGCGAGCTCCACCGCCTCAAGCCGGCGCACCTCGTCCCTCAGCCGCGCCGCCTCCTCGAATTCGAGGTTCTCGGCGGCCTTCATCATGTCCTTCCTGAGCGCGTCGAGATGCGCCTTCAGGTTGCCGCCGACCATCGCCTTGCCCTTGCCGATGTCGGGCGTGACATGGTCGCGCTCGTAGACGCTGCCGAGGATGTCCCCGATCTTCGACTTGATGCTCTCGGGCGTGATGCCGTGGGCGGCGTTGTAGGCGAGCTGCTTTTCCCGCCTCCGGTCCGTCTCCCGCATCGCGCGTTCCATCGAGCCCGTGACCCGGTCAGCATACATGATGACGCGCCCGTCCACGTTCCGCGCGGCGCGGCCGATGGTCTGCACGAGGGAGGTCTCCGAGCGGAGGAAGCCCTCCTTGTCCGCATCGAGAATCGCGACGAGCGCGCATTCCGGGATGTCGAGCCCTTCGCGCAGGAGGTTGATGCCGACGAGCACGTCGAAAGCGCCGAGCCGGAGGTCCCGCAGGATCTCGATCCGCTCCAGCGTGTCGATGTCCGAATGCATGTAGCGGACGCGAACGCCCTGTTCGTGGAGATACTCCGTCAGGTCCTCCGCCATGCGCTTCGTCAGCACGGTGACGAGGCTGCGATAGCCGGCGAGCGCCACGCGCTTCACCTCGTCCAGCAGATCGTCCACCTGCGTCTCGACCGGGCGGACCTCCACCGGCGGGTCGATCAGGCCGGTGGGGCGGATGATCTGCTCCGCGAAGACACCGCCCGTCCGCTCCAGCTCCCATGCCCCCGGCGTCGCGGAGACGAAGACGGATTGCGGGCGCATCGCGTCCCATTCCTCGAACTTGAGCGGCCGGTTGTCCATGCAGCTCGGCAGGCGGAAGCCGTGCTCCGCCAGCGTCATCTTGCGCCGGAAGTCGCCCTTGTACATCGCGCCGAGCTGGGGGACGGAGACATGGCTCTCGTCCGCGAAGACGATGGCGTTGTCGGGGATGTATTCGAAGAGCGTCGGCGGCGGCTCGCCCGGCTTCCGCCCCGTCAGATAGCGGCTGTAATTCTCGATCCCGGCGCAGGAGCCGGTCGATTCCATCATCTCCATGTCGAAATTCGTGCGCTGCTCCAGCCGCTGCGCCTCGAGGAGTCGCCCCTCCGCGATGAGCTGGTCCAGCCTCGTCTGCAGCTCCACCTTGATCTGCTTGATCGCCTGGTTGAGCGTCGGCCGCGGGGTCACGTAATGCGAGTTGGCGTAGATGCGCACGCGGTCGAGCTTGCCCGTCTTCTCCCC
>JAUHWJ010000543.1 GCA_030424705.1 Alphaproteobacteria bacterium
CGGCATGTCGATCGCGCAGACCTTCTTCGTGACGGCGATCGCCTTCCTCGGCCTCAGCATTTACGGCTACACGACCAAGCGGGACCTTTCCGGCATGGGCGCGTTCCTGGTGATGGGCGTGATCGGCCTGATCGTCGCCTCCATCGTGAACATCTTCCTCGCCTCCTCGGCGCTGCAGTTCGCGATCTCGGTCATCGGCGTGCTGATCTTCGCGGGCCTTACCGCCTTCGACACGCAGCGGCTGAAGAACGAGTATGTGCATTTCAGCCAGATGGGCAGCGAGGGCGCCGCCTATCTGCAGAAGGGCGCGATCATGGGGGCGCTGAGCCTCTATCTGAACTTCCTCAACATGTTCATGTTCCTGCTCTCGTTCCTCGGCCAGAGCCGCGAGTGACCTGAGACGGGACTGAGCTTTGAGGGCCGGGGGGCGACCCCCGGCCCTTTCTCATTCCCCGGCGCCGGAGGCGCGCTCCATGTTCATGAAGGGCGATGAAGCGGGCGACGGCGCCGAAGGACGGCGCATCGCCGAGGCGCTCATGCGGGAACAGCGGAGCCGGGCGCGGCCCTCCGCGATCAACCGCAGCTTCGCCATGCTGGGCGCCGCGATCATCGTCACGAGCGTCGCGCCATGGCCGGCGGTCTGGTACTGGCTCGGGCTCATCGCCGTCTTCGTCGCGGTAGGCTGGGCGCAATATCTGATCGCGACGCGGCGATGGTTTCGCGACTGGATGGTCTACGCCTTCGTCGCCTTCGACACGGCGCTGCTGGTTTTCACCCTGATCTATCCCAACCCCCTCAACCCGCCTGACCTGCCGCCGCAGATGGCGCTCCGCTTCGGCAATTCCGCCTATCTCTTCATCGTCACCGGCGCGCTGGCGATGACGCTCCGGCCGGCGCTGATCCTCTGGGGCGGGGTCTGCGGCGCCGTCTTCTGGGGGGCCGCGATATTCTGGCTCGCGACGCTTCCGGGCGCCGTGCTGGAGACGGGCGACGGCGAGTCATTCGTTTCGCTGCTCGGGAACCCGCATTTCGTCGACATCACGGTGCAGATCCAGTTCGCCGCGGTGTTCCTGATCGTCTCCGCGCTCGTCGCCGCCGGCAGCGCTGCGGCGCGGCGGCTCGTGGTGCGGGAGACGGCGGCGGCGCGGCGGGCGGCGAACCTTTCGCGCTACCTGCCCGCCGAGGCCGTTTCCGAGCTTGCGGAGCGGGACGCGCCCTTCGGCGTGGAGCGGGAGGCGGCGGCGGCGGTGCTCTTCACCGACATAGTGGGCTTCACCGCGCTCGCCGAACGGCTAGGCCCGAAGGCGGCGATCGGGCTCCTGCGCGAGGCGCAGGCGCTCGTCGCCACTGCGGTCGCGGAGGCGCATGGCGTGCTCGACAAGTTCATCGGGGACGGCGCGATGGCGACCTTCGGCGCCTTCCCGATGCTGGAGACGGAGGGCCGCGCCCCGCCCGCCGCGCGCGCCTTCGCCGCCGCGCGCCGGATCGCGGCGGATGCGGAGGCCTGGAGCCGGGCGCGGGAGGCGCGGGGCGAGGCGCCCGCGCGGCTCGTCGTCGGGCTTCACTGCGGCCCGGTTCTGCTCGGCGAGGTCGGCGCGGCGCAGCGGATGGAGTTCGCCGTGGTCGGCGACACGGTCAACGTCGCCTCCCGGCTCGAACATCTCTGCCGCGCGCTCGACCTCTCGGTCGCGGTCAGCGAGGAGGCGATGGCGGCGGCGGGATGGCCGGAGGGACCGGAGCGGATCGGGACCGAAACCTTGCGCGGGCGGGCGGAGCCCGTGATCGTCTGGGGCCTTCCGGCTCAGCGCCCCTCGGCGACCGCCTTCTCGTAGACGGGCCGGAAGGCGGAGGTGCGGAAGGCCTTCTCGTTGATGTAGCGGCGATAGGCGTAGAGGCCGAAGACCCGGATGATCGCCGCCTTCAGCCGGCGCTTCATCGCGCTCTGCCCTCTCCACGAAGCGGTGAAGTGGTGGATCGCGTAGTTGCTGCGGCGGGTGAAGGAGGGCTGCTCGAAGGCGTACATGTCCATCACGCGCACGCCGCCGCCGCGCCATTCCCGCCCGTCGAGCCGGAAGCCCTCCACCTGGTCGATGAAGTAGCGGGTGAAGATGTGGTTGTTGGGCAGCGTGTAGTCGATCTTCTCCGGCGTCTCGAGATAGGGGCGGAGGAGGGCGTGGAGGATCGGATGGTCCGGCACGGAGGCGAAGATCGCCGTGCCAAGCATGCATTTCCACATGTAGCCGACGAGGAACTCCGCTTCGAGCAGGTCGTCGAACGGGCGCCGCACCTCGACATCCGTGTCGAAATAGATCCCGCCCCGGTCCCGCAGGACGAGGAGGCGGATCATGTCGGAGAGATGGGCGAACTGCCGGTCTTCATAGGCCTTGCGGAGGAAGGGGTAACGGTCGAGATCGAAATTCGCCTCGGACCATTCGACGAATTCGTAATCCTTCAGGATGCGCCGCTGCGTCTCCTGGCACCATTCGACCAGC
>JAUHWJ010000544.1 GCA_030424705.1 Alphaproteobacteria bacterium
GATATGCGCCTCCACGATCATCCCCCGCTCCTCGTCCGGCGCGCCGACCACGGCGCATTCGGCGACGGCCTCATGCGCGAGGAGCGCCGCTTCCACCTCCGGGCCGGCGATGTTGTAGCCGGAGGAGATGATCATGTCGTCGTTCCGGGCGGCGAAGTGGAAATGGCCCTCCGCATCGCGGACGAAGCTGTCTCCCGTGATGTTCCAGCCGTTCTGGACGTACTTTGCCTGCCGGTCGTCTGCGAGGTAGCGGCACCCGGTGGGCCCGCGCACGGCGAGGCGGCCGACCGTTCCGTCCGGAACCTCGTTCCCCGCCTCGTCGACGATCTTCGCCTCGTAGCCGGTCACGGGCCGGCCGGTGCAGGCGGGGCGATGATCGTCGAAGCGGTTCGAGATGAAGATGTGCAGCATCTCCGTCGCGCCAATCCCGTCCAACATCGGCTTGCCGGTCTTCGCCAGCCATTCCTCATAGACTGGGGCCGGCAGCGTCTCCCCGGCGGAGACGGCGGCGCGGAGGGAGGAGAGGTCCGCCCCCTCGTCCATCGCCCGGAGCATCACGCGATAGGCGGTCGGCGCGGTGAAGCAGATCGTAGCGCGGTAGGTCTCGATGATCTCGATCATGTTGGGAGGCGAGGCGTTCTCCAGCAGGGTCGCCGCCGCGCCGAAGCGGAGCGGGAAGATCGCGAGCCCGCCGAGGCCGAAGGTGAAGGCGAGGGGCGGGGAGCCGACGAAGACATCCTCCGGCGTCACCTTCAGCACGTCCTTGGCGTAGCCGTCCGCGATGATGAGAAGGTCGCGGTGGAAGTGCATGGTCGCCTTGGGCGATCCGGTCGTGCCGGAGGTGAAGCCGAGGAGGGCCACATCGTCCCGCCCCGTCCGCACCGCCTCGAAGCGGACGGGTTTGGTCAAGGCTACGCGGTCAAGCTCGGCGTCATGGTTCGCGGTGCCGTCGAAGCCGATGACGGCCTTGAGGAAGCGGCTCGCCTTCGCGCAGAGCGCCATCTCCTCCATCAGCCGCGTGTCGCAGAGCGCGAGTTTCACCTCCGCCTTGTCCACGATCTGGCCGAGTTCACCGGCGCGGAGGAGCGGCATGGTGTTGACGACGACGGCGCCGGCCTTCGTCGCCGCGAGCCAGCAGGCGACCATGGCGGGGTTGTTGGCGGAGCGGATCAGGATGCGGTCACCGGGTCTTACGCCGAAATTCTCAACCAACGCATGAGCTAGGCGGTTGGTCCAGTCCGTCAGTTCCTTGTAGGTGCGGCGGCGGCCGTTGCCGATCAGGGCCGTATGGTCACCGAAGCCCTTTTCCACCATTCGGTCAGTAAGTTCGACGCCGACATTGAGGTAGAGCGGATAGTCGAAGCCTTCGAGCCGGAAGTCCGGCCACTCGGCCTCGGGCGGCAGATTGTCCCGCGCGAAACTGTCGATATGCGCGCTTGGCCCCAGCATGATCACCCCCCTGTCGTCTGCCGCGCGATCACCACCTTTTGCACGTCCGACGCGCCCTCATAGATGCGGAGGGCGCGAATTTCGCGGTAGAGGCTCTCAATGATCCCGCCCTTGCGCACGCCGTCCCCGCCGTGGAGCTGCACGGCTTTGTCGATGACGACCTGCGCCCGGTCAGTCGCATAGAGCTTCGCCATCGCGGCCTCCCGCGTCACGCGCGGGGCGCCCATGTCCTTCGTCCAGGCGGCGCGGTAGATGAGGAGGGCGGCGGCGTCTACGTCCAGCGCCATCTCCGCGATGTGGCCCTGCACCATCTGGAGGTCGAAGAGCGGGGCGCCGAAAAGCTCCCGGTCACGGACGCGCGCCAGCGTCTCATCCAGCGCCCGGCGCGCGAAGCCGAGCGCGGCGGCGGCGACGGTGGAGCGGAAGACGTCCAGCACCGACATGGCGATGCGGAAGCCCGCGCCCTCCTCTCCGATGCGCGCCGCCTCGGGCACGCGCACGCCCTCGAAGCGGAGCCGGGCGAGGGGGTGCGGCGCGACCGTCTCCAGCCGCTCTGCGACCGTGAGGCCCGGCGCATTCGCCGGAACGACGAAGGCGCTGATCCCCTTCGCGCCCGGCCCTCCGGTACGGGCGAAGAGGGTGTAGACGTTCGCAATGCCGCCGTTGGAGATCCAGGTCTTCTCGCCGTCGATCACGTAGCCGTCGCCCTCCCGCCGGGCGACTGTTTCCATGTTGGCGACGTCGGAGCCGGAGCGCGGTTCGGAGAGGGCGAAGGCGGAGAGGGCGGCGCCGGAGCGCGTCCTGCGCAGCCAAGCGCGCTGCTCCGGCGAGCCGAAGAGCGAGAGGGCGCCCGTGCCGAGGCCCTGCATGGCGAAGGCGAAATCGGCGAGGCCGTCATGCCGCGCCAGCGTCTCCCTTATGAGGCAAAGCGAGCGGACGTCGAGCGCGCCGGGCGCATCCGGGTCGACGGCGGAATGGCGGAGCCAGCCGCCTGCGCCGAGCATGCGGACCAGGGCGACGCAGGCGG
>JAUHWJ010000545.1 GCA_030424705.1 Alphaproteobacteria bacterium
CTCGTGTTTTCGGCCGCGGTCGGCGCCGCGCTGTCGATCTGGCTGCCGCAGGCCGGCGTGCCGGCGGAAGCCGTCGACGTCGCCGCCGCTCCGGAGCGGGAAGATTCAGATACGGCCTCCCTTCCGGCCCCCGCGGCCGCGCCCGAACCGGAGGCGCCCGCCGCCGCTGAACCCGCCGCAGCGCCGGAGGCGGAGGCCGCTCCGGAGCCTGATCCCGCGCCGGAACCCGCCGCCCCGGCCCCGGCGGCGGACGGAGACGCGCCGCCGCCCGTCTCCGCCGAGGCGGACCTTGCGCCCGCGGCGGAATCGGCGCCCGTCGTAGCTGCGCCGGGGGCGCCCTCGCCGCCGGCGGATCCCGAACCGGCGGCGACCGCTTCCGCCGAGGCGGCGGCGCCTCCTCCGGCGACCGTCGGCGCACCCGCTGAGACGCCGCCCGCCGCTCCCGAGCCGCTGGAAGACGCCGCCGCGCCCGTAGCGTCGGAAACCCTCGCCGAGGCGCCGGACGCGGCAGCGCCGCCCTCGCCTCTCGCCGAACCTGCGCCCGCGACCGACGGAGCAGAGGCGGAGTCGGCCGAGATCGAGCCCGGACCGCCGGGGCTCGCCCTCAACCGGGCGCCTTTCGACGGCGCGGCGGACGCGCCGATTCTCGTCGTGGTCTTGTCCGGCGTGGACGAAGCGGCGTTCGAGGATGCGGCGCGGCTGCCCTTTCCCGTTACGCTCCTTCTTTCGGTAGAGGGCGAGGCGGGGGCGCGGCTCGCCGCCGCGGCGCAGGCGGCGGGGCTCGAATCCGTCAGCGCCTCCGCGCCGGGCGACGTGGCGGGGCCCGTGATCGGCGTCGTGTTGTCGGAGCCGCTCGCGGACCGGGAGGCTTTCTTCGCGACGCTGGCTGCGCGCGATCTCGCGCTCCTGGACATCTCTTCGCCTGGCGGGTCCACGGAGTTCCGGATGGCGCGGGCGGCCGGGCTGCAGGCGGCGCCGCTCGGGCTCCGGATCGACGAGATCGCGAACAGCGAGATCGTCTATCAGTCGCTGGAGCGCGCCGCGCTCGAAGCCCGCAAGCGCGGCGTCTTCGTCGCGGTCGGCGAGGCGAACCCGGCGGTGCTCGCGGGGCTCCGCCGCTGGATGAGCGTGAAGGCCGGCAAGACCATCGCCCTCGCCCCGCTCTCCGCCGCCATCGACCGGCAGCCGGCGCGCTGAACCCGGCTTGAAGCGGGCGCGTGAAAGCCGCACTCTCGCCCGAAACGGCGGGAGCGGGCATGGGCGCGGTCATTCTCTGGGATTACTGGCGGTCCTCCGCCGCATACCGGGTGCGGATCGCGCTCAATCTGAAGGGCGTTCCCTATGAGGCGCGGCCCGTGGACCTTCTCAAGGGCGAACATGGGGCGCCGGAGAACCTCGCGCGGAACCCGCAGGGGCTGGTGCCGACGCTGGAGATCGACGGGCTGACGCTCACGCAGTCGCTCCCGATCCTCGAATATCTGGACGAGACGCGGCCGGAGCATCCGTTCCTCCCCGCCGATCCTGTCTCGCGCCAGCGGGTGCGGGCCGTGGCGGCGGCGATCGCGATGGAGATCCATCCCGTCTGCAACATGTCCGTCGCCCGCCACGCGACCGGGGGCTCGCCCGAGGCGATGGGCGTCTGGATGCGCCATTTCATCCCGCGCGGGCTCGCCGGGGTGGAGCGGATGGTGACGGCGATCCGGACCGGGGGGTTCTGCTTCGGCGATGCGCCCGGCCTCGCCGATCTCTGCCTGATGCCGCAGCTCTACAACGCCCGCCGCTGGGAGGCGGACCTTTCAGCCTTTCCGACCTTGCGCGAAGTGGAGACGCATTGCGCCTCGCTCAACGCCTTCGCGGCAGCCCATCCCGACGCAGTGAGACCCGCATGAGCTATGGCGCGCATTCCTACGAGGCGGACCCGCGGAACGCCTCCGTCCTTGTCTCGGTGAACGGGGATTTGGTTCCGCGGGAGCGGGCCGTCGTCTCCGTCTTCGACTCCAACTTCATGCTGGGGGACGGGGTGTGGGAGGGGTTGCGGCTGAAGGCCGGGAAGATCCCTTTCCTTACGCGGCATCTCGAGCGGCTCTATGGCGGCGCGCGGGTGCTCGACTTCGAGAACATGATCCCGCCCGCCGCGATGCGCGCCCGCATCTTCGACGCGCTCGCGGCGAACGGTATGGAGGACGGGGTTCATATCCGGCTCATGGTCAGCCGCGGGATCAGGGCGACGCCCTATCAGGACCCGCGTGTGACGGTGACACCGCCGACCGTCGTCATCATCCCGGAATACAAGGCGGCGAAGACGAACGATCAGGGCCTCCGCCTCTTCACCTCGACGATCCGCCGCACGGCGCCGGACGCGCAGGACCAGAAGCTGAACTCCCATTCCAAGCTCAACTGCATCCAGGCCTGCATCCAGGCGGCGAAGGCGGGGGCGGACGAGGCGCTGATGCTCGA
>JAUHWJ010000546.1 GCA_030424705.1 Alphaproteobacteria bacterium
GCTGGAGCCCACGGGCCTGAAAACCTGGGCCGAGGGGCTCGACCTCATCATCGTCGTCGAGGAGAAGCGGAGCCTGATCGAGAGCCAGATCAAGGAAATCCTTTACGATTCGCCGAAGCGCCCGCGCGTCGTCGGCAAGCGGGACGAGGCGGACAACGTGCTCTTCCCCGTGGAGATGGGCCTCTCCCCGGTCGATGTGGCGCTGAAGATCGGCAGGATGCTCTTCGACGAGGGCGTGGCGAGCGAGATCGGCACGCGGCGGATCGAGGCGCTGGAGAGCGCGGCGAATTCCGCGAACGTGGAGAAGACGCCGGAGCGGACGCCCTGGTTCTGCTCCGGCGACCCGCCTGCCCGACGGCTCCATCGGCTTCGCCGGCATCGGCTGCCATTTCATGGCGCAGTGGATGGACCGCGGCGTGATCGGCTACACCCATATGGGCGGCGAAGGCGTCAACTGGATCGGCGAGAGCCGCTTCGTGACGACGGACCACGCCTTCCAGCAGCTCGGCGACGGCACCTACAACCATTCCGGCGCGCAGGCGATCCGCGCCGCGGTCGCCGCGAACGCCTCCGTCACCTACAAGATCCTCTACAACGACGCGGTGGCGATGACCGGCGGGCAGACGCTCGAAGGCGGGCTCGACGTCTATCGCATCATCGAGGAGGTGAAGGCCTTCGGCGTCCGCAAGGTCGCGGTCGTCTATGACGAGAAGGAGGCCTTCAACCCGAAGCGCGTGCCCGCCGGCGTCAAGACCTTCACGCGCGACTCGCTCGACGAGGCGCAGAAGGAGCTGCGGAAGATCAAGGGGCCGACCGTCCTGATCTATGTCCAGACCTGCGCGGCGGAGAAGCGGCGGCGGCGGAAGCGCGGCAAGTTCCCCGACATCGACAAGCGCGTCTACATCAACCCCGAGGTCTGCGAGGGCTGCGGCGATTGCGGCGTCCGCTCCAACTGCGTCTCCGTCGCGCCGCTGGATACGGAACTCGGGCGGAAGCGGCAGATCGACCAGTCTAGCTGCAACAAGGATTTCTCCTGCCTCAAGGGCTTCTGCCCCTCCTTCGTCACGCTGCACGGCGCGACGCCGAAGAAGGAGAAGGCGGCGGGGCTCGACCTGCCCGACCTGCCGGAGCCGACGCTGCCGGAGTTCGAGAAGGTCTGGAACACCGTCACCACCGGCGTCGGCGGCACCGGCGTCGTGACCATCGGCGCGCTCCTCGGCATGGCGGCGCATGTCGAGGGCAAGGGCGCCGGCGTGATGGAGATGGCCGGGCTCGCCCAGAAGGGCGGCGCGGTGCAGATCCATTGCCGCATCGCGAAGCGGCCGGAGGACATCACGGCGATCCGCGTCGCGACGGGCGAGGCGGACGTGGTGATCGGCGGCGACCTTCTCGTCACCGCCGGCTCCAAGACTCTGGCGTTGATGCAGACGGGGCGCACTGGCGTCGTCTGCAACACCTACGAGATCAACACCGGCGAGTTCACGATGGACGGCGGCTTCCGCATCCCGGCGGACCGGCTGCGGCTCGGGCTCGAGGCGCGGGTGGGGGCGGACAAGGTCGCCTATCTCAACGCCACGCGGCTGGCGGAGAAGCTGCTCGGCGACGCGATCTATTCCAACGTCCTCGTCCTCGGCGCGGCGTGGCAGATGGGGCGCATCCCGCTCCAGAAGGCTTCAATCCTGAAGGCCATCGAGCTGAACGGCGCCGGGGTCGAGGGCAACAAGGCGGCGTTCGAGATCGGGCGCTGGGCCGTGGCCTTCCCGGAACAGGCGGAGGCGGCCATCGCCCCGAAGGCGGCGAAGACGATGAGCTGGGAGGAGAAGCTTTCCTACCGCTATGACCGCCTCGTCGCCTGGGGCGACAAGGACTGGGCGGAGCGCTGGATGAAGTCCGTCCGCGCCGCGGAGGCGGCGGAGGCGAAGGTGCGCGAGGCGACGGGCGGGCGGGCCGACGGCTTCGCCGAGGCGGCGGCCTTCGGGCTCTTCAAGCTGATGAGCTACAAGGACGAATACGAGGTCGCCCGGCTCCATTCCGAAACGCTGGAGGCGCAGGTCGCGGAGAAGTTCGACGGGGTGGAGAAGATCGAGTTCCACCTCGCCCCGCCGATCCTCGGCCGGAAGGACAGCCAGGGCCGACCGGTCAAGACGACCTTCGGGCCTTGGATGATGCCCGTCTTCAAAAGGCTGGCGAAGATGAAGCATCTCCGCGGCACGATGTGGGACCCGTTCGGCTACACCGCCGAGCGGAAGGGCGAGCGCCGCGCCATCGACGAGCATGAGGCGCTGATCGGCGAGCTCTGCGCGGGGCTGAAGGCGGAGACGCATTCGGTCGCCGTGCAGCTCGCCGGCCTGCCCCTGCAGATCAAGGGCTTCGGCCATGTGAAGGCGGCGAACGAGGCGGCGGCGGCGAAACGGCGGGAGGAGCTTCTGGCGGAGTTCCGCAGCGGCG
>JAUHWJ010000547.1 GCA_030424705.1 Alphaproteobacteria bacterium
CCTATGACCTCGAAATGCGCTTTGTGAGGATGCACGCGCCCTCTCGGAGCGGATCACAGGCTTAATGTCATTTATCAAGTATTTTTTGCAAACTTCTATTTTCTTTGTATTTTATTGCTCGCGACCAGTAGCGAACCAAGGCGGACCTTGCGCTTATCCGTGCGAAGCCGTGAGATTTCATCCGTCAGCACGCGGCGCAGGCACGCGCATGGCGCGCTACGGGGCGACGCGCCATCTTTTTCCGGCGAGACGACTTTCAGGCTGCTGGGAGATCCGGGAAGAGCGCGCGCCGCTTCTGCGCCCGCGCCGTGATCGCCTCGGTGAGGTCGGCGGCGCGGAGCGCGCCGGCATTCCATGTCGCGATCTGGTCCAGCCCGTCCGCGACGGAATGCTCCGCGGCGTAGACGAGGGACCGCTTCACCCCTGCGGCGGCGAGCGGGGATTTCGCCGCGATCTCACCCGCCATGGCGAGCGCCGCGGCGACTGTCGCCTCCCGTCCGTCATGGAGCGCGTTCAGGAGGCCCCAGCCCCGCGCCTCCTCGGCGGTGAAGCGACGGCCGGTGAGGCAAAGCTCGCGCGCTATCCCTGGCGGAATGAGACGCGGCAGGCGCTGGAGCGTGCCCACATCGGCCGCCATGCCGATATTGATCTCCTCCACCGCGAAGACGGCTTCGACCGAGGCGATGCGGATGTCCGCCGCCGTCACGAGGTCGATTCCGCCGCCGATGCACGCGCCGTGGATGGCTGCGATGACGGGGAAGCGCGCGTCCTCCAGCGCGGTGATCGAGCGCTGGAGCCTGAGGATCAGCGCGCGGAGCGCATAGGCGCCGCGCCCGGGCTCCCCCTCGGCGAGCTTCGTTATCCCCTCGAAGGCGGAGAGATCCATACCGGCGGTGAAGTGCCGCCCCTCGCCCGATATCACCAGCGCGCGGCATGACGCGTCCGCCTCCAGCGCGGCGATATGGGCCGGCAGCTCCTCCCAGAACTCCGGGCTCATGGCGTTCGCCTTGTCGGGGCGGGCCATGACGAGATGCGCGACGGCGCCGCCGAATTCCGCGGGCCGCTCAAGCCGGAAGAAGCCGCTCACGAACCCGCCCTCCGGCGGAGCCCCGGCGGGGGCGGGTCGTTCGGCGCGCCGGCGAAGCACTGCGCGACCGCCATCCAGCGCGCCGCGTTCGGCCCGGTCGCGCGGAGGTCGACATCGGCGACGTTCCGCGTCTGCGCCACGACCTGCGCGAAGCCGACGGCGGAGCCCTCCACGCGCTCGTCCTCGCGCGGCTCGTTCCATTTCCAGATTGCGCCGGAGGGGCCGGTCAGCCGGACGAAGGGCGCAGGCTCCGGCGGCGTCTCGCCCCGGTTCACGAAGGTCCAGCCATAGGTCGCGACGCCGAGATGGCAGATATTGCGCACCCGGTCCGCCTCCTCCCGCTCCCGCCCGAGGATGTCGAACACTTCCTGCCCGTGCGCCCAGGTCTCCATCTGGCGGGCGGTGATCATGGAGCGGGCGGACATGTCCGGCCCGGCCCATTTCAGGCGCCGCTTCGGATCGACGTCGGCATAGGCGTCCGCCGTCCGCTCCGCCGTCTCGGCCCAGGCGTCGCGGAGCGCCGCGCCGCGGAGGCCGCCGAGCCCTTCGTCCAGCCAGACGTCCTGCGCCGCGATCATCGAGCGCCCCTCCGCGATGGCGGCGAAGACGGGGCCGAGGAAGGCGTCGAAGGCGCCGTCCTCCTGCAGGCTCAGCTGCGCCGCGATGTTGAACATGTGGAGATGGCCCAGCACGTCCTCGATCGTCCAGCCCTTGAAGAGCGTCTCCGCCTTCAGCGCTTGGTCGTCGAGCGGGGCGAGGATCGCGGCGAGGGCGCGGGATTCGGCGCGGAAATCCTCCGCCTCCCGCATCTCAGCGGAATCCGCCGGAGCGGACGCGGTTCCTGTCCCTGTCGCGGCGGGAGGACATGGGCTGGAAGGCGACGGCGACATGCGCCTCGCAATAGGGCTTTCCGGGATGGCAGGGCAGGCCGCAGAAGAAGAAATCATCCGTCGCCGGGTCGCCGATCGGCCACTTGCAGGTCCGCTCCGTGAGTTCGAGCAGGGTGATGCGCTTCGCCTTCCGCTCCATCAGCGCCAGCGTCTCCGCCGTGCGCTGCGCGTCCTCGATCATCGCGGGGGTGGGGGGCGGCGGCTCGCGCCGACCGGTCTGCGCGGCGGCGGCGGGCGCGGGCTGGGCGGCGGGCGCCCGGGAGGCGACGGGTTCCGGCTCCGGCTCCGGAGCCGGCGCGGCGGCCTCTTCCGGCTCCGGCGCCTCGACGACGACGGGCGTCTCCTCCGGTTCGGGAGCCGCCTTCGCCTCGGTATCGGTCTTGCCGCCCGCCGTCCGGTTCGACAGGCCCAGGCGGTGGACCTTGCCGATCACCGCATTGCGCGTCACGCCGCCGAGGGTCTTCGCGATC
>JAUHWJ010000548.1 GCA_030424705.1 Alphaproteobacteria bacterium
CGGAGTTCGGCGGCATTTCCGGCATCATCGCAGAGCATGGCGGCGCCGTGACGGCGGTGAGCGACCGGGGGCGCTGGCTGCGGTTCAGGCTCGTTGTCGAAGACGGGCGGCTGATCGGCGTCGAAGGCGCGGCGACGGCTCCGATACTCTATCGCCATGGCCGGCCGCTGCCGGGGGAAGCCGGGGACGCGGAGGGGCTCGCGCGCGATGCCCGCACGGGGCGCTATTTCGTCTCCTTCGAGGGATGGCACCGGATCCAGCCCTATGACGAGCCGGGCGGCGGGTCCGAACCCTTCTTCCTTGCGGAGGAGTGGAGCAGCTTCGCCCGCAATAACGGGATCGAGGCGCTGGCGATGGACGGAGACGGCGCGCTCTGGGCGATCGCCGAGCATGGCGGAGCCGAAGCGCCGATCTGGGTCGGCGGGCGGGAGGGCTGGGCGCGCAAGTCGCTGCCGCTGGACGGGCCTTATCTGCCGACCGGCGCGGATTTCGGGCCGGACGGGCGGCTCTACGTCACGGAGCGGGCGTTCTCCCTCGTCGGCGGGTTCCGCTTCCGGCTCCGGCGCTTCGTGTTCGGGGGCGGGGCCGAGCCCGAGAGCGTTGAGACGCTCCTGCAATACAGCGCGGAGACCCGGATCGACAACATCGAGGCGATCTCGATCTGGCGCGAGGGGAACGAGACGCTGCTGCTCATCGCATCGGACGACAATTTCCTGCCGCTCCAGGCGAATGTGCTCGCGCTCTTCGCGGTGCGGTGACGCGCTCAGCGCGCCACGAGCGGTTCGGAGAGCAATTCCTCGATGAAAAGGCTCAGGAGTTGCGAGCGGCCGGAGACGCCGGCCTTGGCGTAGACCGCGGCGGCCTGCGCCTTCACGGTTCCTTCCGCCGTGCCGCGGACGGCGGCCATTTCGGCGGTCGAGAGGCCCTTGATCGTCATCAGCGCCACGTCCCTCTCCGCCCTTGTGAGGGACCAACGTTCGAAATGCTCTTCCAGAAGCTCGCCGAAGGCGCCGCCGGCGGCGCGCAGGCTGTCCTCGATCCGGGCCTGACGGGTCAGAAGGCGTCTCACCTCCAGCGCGCCGAAGACGGTTCCGACAACGAGGGCGCAGACGACGCCGAGTTCGAGAAGGTTGTGAGCGAGCGACCCGCCTTCGCGCGGGCCGCGCCCGAGGTCTCCCAGCACGTCCGCCAGGAAGAAGGCCGAGCAAACCGCCTGAAGTAGCACAACGCCCGAGAGAAGCGTCGCACGCCTCGCCTCGGGCCGCGCCCTGCTCACGCGCCTCCTCCGCTGCGTTTGTGGAACGAACCAACCATCGCGCGGACGAGATTTCGCCCCGACAGGAAACTTTCGAGGATCACGCCCGAGACATGGAGGCCGACGGAAATCATCAGCCAAGCGAACAGCGCCTCATGCGCCTCCTCCACCCATTCGACGCCGAAGAAGGCGACAGATTCCATCATAAGCCCGGTCGCACAGATCGCCAGCAGCGTCGCCCAGAGATTGTAGGCCATGAGCGCGCCGAGGGGATTGTGAGACTCGTGGCGCCGCTCCCGCCCATGCATAACCTCGTCGACATGAAGACGGGCAGCCGAGAGACTCGGGGGAAAGCTTGTAAAGCGGGCGCGGGCCGGCCCCACAAGGCCCCAGAGAAAGCGAGCGGCGACAAGGCCCAGCACGGCGTAGCCGACCCAGACATGAGGCTGCCCCTCATCTTCCAGCACGGCGCCGTTGAGGAGGACGAGGAGCGCGACGGACCAATGCGTCAGGCGCACCAGCGGGTCCCATGTCAGGACCTCGCCGATGCGGCGGGCGCCTTCGCGCCCGCCCGAGCCCAGCCGCTCCATCAGTGCTTCTCCTTCACGCGGGTGACGGCGCCGGTTTCGGGATCGACGTAGATCTCGAAACGGCGGCCCTCGCGCACCGCGTAGACTTCGACCTTCCCATCCTCGCGCTCGGTCTTGCGGACCTCGTATCCGCGCTCCGACAGCGCGGAAGCGATCGCGCCGATCTCGGTTCCGATCTTGTCGCCCTGCGCCACCTCCTGCGCGATAACGGGGGACGCGGCGAAAGCGAGGGCGAGGGCGAAGGGTGCAAGTTTCATCATGTCGGTTTCCATTCGGCAAAGCGCAGCGACGATCGCCAGGCTGCGGCCGAAATGACGGCGCGCAGGCGGCGGCGCGAGTGGCCACAGGCTTAGCCGCGCCCGAATAAGCTGAAGATTATGGCGCGCAGGCGTCTCGCGCGCCGGACCGGCGCGCGTTAGGGTTTGGTCAAGACACGGAATCGGAGAGGGAGAGGCTCATGGCGGGCAGCGTCAACAAGGTCATCATCGTCGGCAATCTCGGACGCGACCCGGAGGTGCGGACGTTCCAGAACGGCGGCAAGGTCTGCAACCTCCGCATCGCGACATCGGAGACTTGGCGCGACAAGGCCTCGGGCGAACG
>JAUHWJ010000549.1 GCA_030424705.1 Alphaproteobacteria bacterium
TCTCCGAAAGAAACGCCTCCGAGGCCGCATCCCCGTGGATCACCGCATTCTCGCCGCCCTCCTCATAGTTGAGGACGATCTGGACGGCGATCCGGGCGCCGCCCGAAGAATCGATGGCGGGCCAGCGCGGATCGGGCGGGTTCGGGCCGTGGCCGCGCATGTCGCGCGGATAGCGGGGCGGGTTCATCGGAGGCTCCTTTCCCCCCGATCCGTCACCATGAAGCGCCGCGGCGCAAGGGCTTTCCTCCGCCGCGCCGCCGTCGCATTCTCGCCGCGAGGCGAGAGGGAGGCGGCGATGGCCGGCTGGTTGACGACCCATGTGCTCGACACCGCGCGCGGCAGGCCGGCCGCGGGCATGAAGGTCGATCTCTGGCGGATCGAGGGAGAGACGCGACGGCACATCCGGATGCTGACTACGAATGCGGACGGGCGGACGGAGCGGCCGATCCTCCCCGAATCCGAGTTCGCGCCCGGCCTCTACGAGCTCTCCTTCCATGTCGGGGACTGGGCGAGGAACGGAGACACGTTCTTCGATCTCCTGCCGATCCGCTTCATGATGACGGAGCCGACGCATTACCACGTCCCGCTCCTCGTCTCGCCCTACGGCTATTCGACCTATCGGGGCAGCTGAGTGGACCCGTTCCTGCTCTCCTGGGCCGAATTCGCCGTCCGATGGCTGCATGTCATCACCGCCATCGCCTGGATCGGCTCCTCCTTCTACTTCATCGCGCTCGATCTCGGCCTCGTGAAGCGGGCGGAGGCGCCCGAGGGCGTGACGGGGGAGGAATGGCAGGTCCACGGCGGCGGCTTCTATCATGTCCAGAAATACATGGTCGCGCCCGCCGCGATGCCGGAGCATCTGACCTGGTTCAAGTGGGAGAGCTACTCGACCTGGCTCTCGGGCTTCGCGCTCCTCGCCCTCGTCTACTGGGCCGGGGCGGAGCTTTACCTGATCGACGCGGAGCGCATGCCGCTTTCGCAGGGCGTGGCGATCCTGATCTCGGCGGGCTCGCTCGCCCTCGGCTGGCTCGTCTATGACGCGCTCTGCCGCTCGAAGCTGGGGGAGACGCCGACGGCGCTGATGCTCCTCCTCTTCCTCGTGCTTCTCGTCATGTCATGGGGCTATGCGCAGGTCTTCACCGGCCGCGCCGCGCTCCTGCATCTCGGCGCCTTCACGGCGACGATCATGACGGCGAATGTCTTCCTCGTCATCATGCCGAACCAGCGCGTGGTGGTGGCGGACCTGAAGGCGGGGCGGAAGCCTGACCCGAGATACGGGAAAATCGCGAAGCTCCGCTCGACCCACAACAACTACCTGACGCTCCCCGTCATCTTCCTGATGCTGTCGAACCACTACCCGCTCGCCTTCGCCTCCGAATGGAACTGGCTGATCGCGGCGCTCGTCTTCCTGATGGGGGTGACGATCCGGCATTTCTTCAACACGATGCATGCGCGGAAGGGGATGGTCTGGTGGACCTGGGGGGCGACGGCGGCGCTCTTCGTCCTCATCGTCTGGCTCTCCTCGCTCGGCGCGCCGGCGCGGGAGGGGGAGGCGGCGCTCGGCCCCGCCGCGCAGCGCTACGCCGCCGCGCCGGGCTTCGCCGAGGCGCACGAGATCGTGCTGACGCGCTGTTCGATGTGCCATGCGGAGGAGCCCGCCTGGGAGGGGCTCGCCACGGCGCCGAAGGGCGTGCGGCTGGAGACGGAGGCGGATCTCGCCCGCCATGCCGAGGCCGTGCTGCTGCAATCCGGCCTCAGCCGCGCCATGCCCCCCGGCAATCTCACCTGGATGGAGCCGGATGAGCGGGCGGCGATCGTCGCCTGGGCGCGGGCGGCGGCTGAATGACGCCGCCCGTCTCGGGGCCTCAGCTCTTGCGGTAGCGCCGGCGCAGCCGGTCCTCGACTGCCTTCCGGTCGAGATCGTGCATGGCGAGTTCGGCGTCCGTCATGCCGGCGTAGCGCTTCCGGTCCTTGTTCTCCCAGATCGAGGCGAGAACAGGGGCGAGTAGCGTGCGAAGTTCGAGGCGCGAGGCGGGGCGCCGAAGCGGTGCGGAATGCATGGGTTCATCCTTTCAAGAGATGACGATGCTTTCCATATGGGGGCGCCGCGCCCGAAACCCTAATCTTCTTGCTGCGGTGCAAAACGGCCATGCGCTCAGCGCAGGGCGATCCTCCCCGGAGTTGCGAGCCGCGTATCCTGCTCCGCCCAGTGGAGATGGTTCAGCACCCCGCCCTCGCGCCGCACCCGCTCCACCGGCCCGTCCGGGCACTCGTGGATCACCCAACCCGGCTCCTCCCGGCCGCCGAGTGCGGCGACGCCCGTGGCCGGAAAGCCCAGATCGGGCGGGCCGTAGACGCCCGCGGCGCCCACATTCGTCTCCACCATCTCCGCCCAGTCGTTGGTCCCGATCAGCGGCGAATGGACGACCCAGAACTGGCTTTCG
>JAUHWJ010000550.1 GCA_030424705.1 Alphaproteobacteria bacterium
TGCCGCCTCGATCTCTCCGGCGCGGGGGGCGCCCGGCTCGAAGGCTTCGGCGGGGCCGGTGACGTTGATCGCGGCGATGACGCGGCCGCGATGGTCATGCACCGGCGCGGCGCAGGAGCCGAGCCCGCGCTCGTAATTGGAGACGGACCAGGCGACGCCGCGCGCCCTGTCCTCCGCCAGTTGCCGCTCCAGCGCCTCCAGATTCGTCGCCGTCCTGTCGCTGTAGGCGGCGAGTTCCGCGCCGGCATAGAGCGCGCGGAGCCGCTCGGGCGGCAGATGGGCGAGGAGGACGCGCCCGACCGTCGTGCCGTGGGCCGGGAGGCGCGAGCCTTCGCGGACATTGCTGACGAGATGGGAATCCGGCGTCTCCCGCGCGAGATAGATGATCTCCCGCCCGTCCAGCACGCCGAGATGGGAGGAGAGCGAGAGCGAGGCCGCCAGCCGCGCCATGATCGGGCGGGAGACGCGGACGACGTCGCGCGATTTCAGCGCGTCGGCGGCGAGGACGATCATGCCGGGGCCGAGCCGCCAGCCCGCATCCTCCTCGATCCGCTCGATCATCCCCTCCGCCTCCAGCGTGTGGAGGAGGCGGATCATCGTCGTGCGGTTGATGCCGAGGCTCTTCGCCGTCTGGTTCACGTTGCGGCAGCGCCCGCCGCCGGCGATGTGGCGGAGAAGGGCGAAGGCGCGGTGGACGGGCGGGACGGAATAGCCGGCCTCCGCGGCGGCGCTCGGTTCATTCATGGGCACGCCATTCATTATTGAACAGCGAGACTACACCGGGGCTGCGCGCCCGGCAATCGCGGGGCGGCGTGGGGGCCGGGCTTGGCGCGCGTTCGCCATTCCTGTCCCCGGCCTCGATCAGCATCTCTCCGGGGGAGAGATGCAGAGGCCGTCGCCCGGAGGCGCAAGCCGCAGGGCGAGGGGCGCCAAGCCTTCCCGAACCTCAAAGATCAGACCGTGCACGCCGCGGTGGGCGCGGACTCGCGCCCGCCGGGGTCGGGCGTATACGCCCGACGCGGGCGCGGGCTGATCTGACGCGGGTCAGATCAGCCGGGCGCTCTTGAGACGGACAATGAAATGACTTCGGCAGGTCGAATGCGGTAGGCGAGGATCAAGTCCCCTCGCGCCCCGCCCGCTCTCACCCCTCCATCGCCACCAGTTCGTCGATCATGCCGGAGATCACGCCGAGGCCCATCTTCCAGAAATCCGGGTCCGTCGCGTCGAGCCCGAAGGGCGCCAGCAGCTCCCGGTGATGCTTCGCGCCGCCCGCCGCCAGCATGTCGAAATACTTCTGCTGGAAGCCTTCCGGCTCCGCCTCGTAGCGGGCGTAGAGAGCGTTCACCAGACCGTCCCCGAAGGCGTAGGCGTAGACGTAGAAGGGCGAATGGATGAAATGCGGGATGTAGGTCCAGTAGGTCTCGTAGCCCTCCGCAAAGTCGAAGACGGGCCCGAGGCTCTCCCGCTGCACGCCCATCCAGATCTCGCCCAGCTGCTCCTTCGTCAGCTCGCCCTCGCGCCGCGCGGCGTGGACCCGGCTCTCGAATTCGTAGAAGGCGATCTGGCGGACGACGGTGTTGATCATGTCCTCCACCTTGGAGGCGAGCATGGCCTTCCGCTTCTCCGGCGCGGCGGCGGCGAGGAGGCGCTTGAAGGTCAGCATCTCGCCGAAGACGGAGGCCGTCTCCGCCAGGGTCAGCGGCGTGCGGGAGAGAAGCTCACCCTGCCCCGCCGCCAGCAGCTGGTGCACGCCGTGGCCGAGCTCGTGCGCCAGCGTCATCACGTCCCGCGTCTTGCCGAGATAGTTCAGCATCACATAAGGATGCGCCTCCGTCACCGTCGGATGGGCGAAGGCGCCGGGGGCCTTGCCGGGCTTCACCGCGGCGTCGATCCAGCCCTTCTCGAAGAAGGGCTGGGCGAGTTCGGCCATCTTCGGGTCGAAGCCGGCATAGGCTTCAAGCACCGTCTTCTTCGCCTCGTCCCACGGGATTTTCCGGTCGTCGGCGGAGGGGAGGGGCGCGTTCCGGTCCCAGAATTCGAGCTTGTCGAGGCCGAGCCATTTCGCCTTCAGCGCGTAGTAGCGGTGGCTGATCGCGGGATAGGCGGCGACCACGGCGTCGCGCAAAGCCTGCACCACTTCGGGCTCGACATGGTTGGAGAGATGGCGGGCGTGCTGCGGGGTCGGCAGCTTGCGCCACTTGTCCTCGATCTCCTTTTCCTTCGCCAGCGTGTTGGTGATGCGGGCGAAGAGCGGGAGATTGGCCTTGAAGACCTTGGTCAGCGCCTCCGCCCCCGCCGCGCGCCGCGCCCGGTCCGCATCGGAGAGGAGGTTGAGCGTCGCCTCGAGGTTCAGGGTCTCGCCGTCCACGTCGAATTCGAGGGCGGCCATCGTCTCGTCGAAGAGCTTGTTCCAGGCGGAGGCGCCGACG